>NZ_BAAGSM010000022.1:0-856 GCF_054782435.1 Nocardia thraciensis | reverse complement strand
ACCGGACGCAACCCGGTCCCATGCTCATGGCAAACCGGTGGTCCCTTCAGGCTGGCAGCCGACACTCGAGTTCCGTCCCCCATGGAACGTGTCTTCTCGCCTCTATCGCAAGGAGATTGGCGTTGTTGGTTCCTCGGGCGTGGACTATCAAGTCCGGGGTGACCAGCTTGTCCCGGTCGTCTCGCTTCGGGTCGGGTGGTTCGTTGCGATTATTCTGGCGGTTATATTCGACATCGACATGGATGTTCCTTCCAGGCTGTTCAACCATGTTGGCCAGGTGGTGAGCGATTCGAGACACCAGGGCTTCCTCGCGTAGCTCGTTTACGACGAGCCAGATGTCATCGGTGTAGAGCTCCTCGATGGCGGCAGCCAGCAGAGCTTGCAGTTTCGCCTGGTCGAGATCGCCCTCGGCATGCCCGGGAACGGCGGGACTTAGAGCAGGTCGGCGGTCGGCAGCATCGGTTGCGGTGCGCAACTCTGGGAAGAATGCGTGCGGCGCGGAGGCTGGAATTCGGCCGGTCGACTTGCGGTCCTCGACGTCGAGGATATCGAATTCCCGCAGGAGTGCTACCCTCCAGGGCTGTCTGGCGGTGAATGGCTAGAGCTTCGCTGAAGGACATCGTCGGGTCCGAGCTGCGCAGAATCTTGCCGGCCGCGTGCATGGCTTCGTTGTGTTCGTTGGCCCACTGGCGAATCTTGCCGATTGTGGTACGAAACCGCACGTCATCTTCAATTCCCTTGCCGCTCGCCCTTTCTCCGCGCCCGAGCAGCATCGTCCAGAGCGGTCCGAGTGCCTTAGACCGTGTCTCATGTCGCTGATTTCGCCTTCGTGAGTTTCTTGTAGCAGGTGAGTGCG
>NZ_BAAGSM010000021.1:0-180896 GCF_054782435.1 Nocardia thraciensis | reverse complement strand
ACCGACAGCAACCAGGATCCCGACAACGACGAGTACCCCGGCGCCGGCGAGGAGCAACGGTGTCACGCTCCGCTTTTTCCGCGGCGGCGGGAACGGCGGGCCGCTTGGCGGTGCCGGGAACCCGGTCGGCGGCAGGCCGCCACCAGAGGGCTGGTGCGGACCGTACGGTGGGGGCTGGCCGGTCATGCGGACCCCTTTCGCATCGAATACCGGAGTGAGCCGAGGAGCTGCGAGTTGTCGCCCCCCCGGCGGTGAGGTCAGCCAACCATCGATACGACGACGAGCCAATACGCCAGTTCCTGGGGGATTCGTATCGCGCCCCAGCGAGACACGTTCGGTGTCTCTCGGTGCGAACCGGTTTCGCTGACAGCGTCGTCACCGCGTCGAGCGCACGACCGGGCTAGGATCGCAGTCTGTCCATCGCTGTGCGGAGCTGTTCCGCGGCAACGATTTTGACCTCGTCGATATCCGGCGTAGGCGGCGCCGGTGCCGAACAGCCACCGCCCCGCCACCCGCAGCCCCGCACGCGTAGGAACGACACTGTTGCCGAAAGCCCGCTCCTGGAACGCAACCAACGCAAACCCACCGCCCGGCGGGAACACCGCCTCTACCGCCCCGTCAGGCAGCATCGCCGCCCGCGCGGTACTACGGCCAGCGCCCAGTACAACCATCCGATCGCACCGTCGACAGCGCTCACCGCCTCGATCAACTCCATCTCCGTCACCGGCCCGACCTGGAACCCGCCGACCTCCCGCGGCGCCAGCGCCGCCAGCAGCCCCGACTCCCGCAACGCCCGCAACGCCTCCACGCCCACCAAGCGCGTCCTTCCCAGCATCCGCAGAACAGCGCAGAACATCCGCGATATCGGCGACCGACCTCAGTAGCTAGTCCCTCACCCGGTCCTCACCATCGACCACACCACCCAATGCCATCACCCTTATCCCAGAACCGAATTCGCTCATGATCCTCTCGAAAACCTTGCCAGCCAACCGCATTACCTCCCGTGCGCTTGTGACCGGTGGTCACCGGTATCGGCCGCGCCGCGCGTGCCAGCCACGGTGATGGTTGCTGATAGCTGTGTCGGCCAGCGCGATGAGCGCCGTGCAAGTGTCTGCCGTAGCACCGGTGCATCGGCACCACGCCGTGATCTCGGCGGGCGTCGGGGGCCGCGTCCCGTGCTCGATCCGGCTAATCGTTTCGTTCGGCCACCCCAATAGCCGCGCGAAATCGGTGGCGGTGCGGCCGGACTCGATCCGCAGCACCCGCAATCTCGCGCCGACCCGGAACGCGGCCCGGGCGCGCGGGGTCCGCAGCGACAGGTGCCGCGCCCGGCCGTCGCGCTCGAACTCAGACAGCTGCCGCATACCGGCCGCCGTGATCTCCCACGCCGCGACCCCGCCTGCGGCCGAGGAGTCCTTCCCCCGACCGTGGCGTCGACGCCAGCAGCAGCCGGTGCACGAGCGCACGGCGTTCGAGATGAGGAAGCGACACCCCCGACAGCCTTACGCCCTCCGGGCGCAGCAGCGGCGAGAACCCGCAACGGCACCGGCGCGCCCGCATCGGCCAGCTCACGCAACAACAACCATTGCAGCCGAGTCACCGCATCACGTCGAGGCAGCGCGCCCATCAGGGTGCGGCGTACTCGATCAGGGCACCGACCCCGCGCTGACAGGGCACGGTGACCAGCGAACCGACACCGCCGAGGAGGAATCCTATGACCGCGCCGATCCCGGCCCTGAGCCCGTATCCCTACAACCCGGGGCCTTCTCATCCCGATCCGTCACGAACCACCCCAGCGCCGCCGTCCGGTTGGAAAGGGTGGTAGACGTCCGGCGGTGTCAGCACCGATATCCGATCGTGCTGGGCACCGTCGGCCCGATCGTGGTGCGGGACGGGTTCTTCCGGATCCCGTACCGGGTGCGGCGGCGGGTGCGCCCTGTTCGTCGGTGACCGAGTCCTGCTGGCCGGGCGGCTGTCTCGCGATCGGCTCGCGATCGTTCCTCCGGCAGCTACGCAGGAGTTGCTCGCCGACACCCTGCGGTTGCTGGAGCGGTGACGCTGATGACTTCGACTACGTGCGCACCAGGTAGTCCCATGCCTTGCGAATCGCGGTGGGGTTGTAGATGTGCTCGCGTTTGGCCAGCGATTCCGCCGGGCTCGACCACTGCAGGGCGCCTCCGAACCCCATGGCGCGCAGCTGCTGCTCGGCGGCCTGCTCCAGCAGCAGCGCCGCGAAGGTCGCGGTCGGCAAGTCCGGCCCGACCGTGACGATTCCGTGGTTCACCAGGAACAGGGCGGAGGCGTCACCGAGACAGTCGGCGACGGCGCGGCCGAGGTCGGCGGTCATGATCAGATCCGCGGTCGCGGTGAAGCGCGGCACCACCGGGGGCACGAAATAGTTGGCCGCATGGCTCACGGGCAGCAGCTGCTTGCCTGCGGCCGCCAGCGCGGTGGCATGTGGTGCATGGGTATGGACCACGCCGCCGACGTCGGGCCGTGCGGCCATGATCTCGGTGTGGATCGGGTACTCGAACTGCACCGACCCCTCGCCGTCGACGACCTTTCCGCTCCGGTCGACCAAATGCACTCGGGCCGGCGTGATTTCGTCGAGCCCCCACCCGCTGGCCTTGATCCAGACGCCACGGTCGTCCGGATCGCGACTGGAGCTGTGACCCCAGATGAAGTCGCCGTGCCCGTGCCGGGCGAGGATGCGGCTGGAGGTGGCGACCAGCCGGCGGATCTCATCGGTATCGCTCATCGGTGCACCAGCCCGCCGTTGACCGAAATCGTCTGGCCCGTAACGTAACCGCTGTCATCGCTGAGCAGGAACAGCGCGAGGCTGGTCATATCGTCCGGACCGGCGGTGCGGTGCAGTGCCTGGGCGGCGAGCATGGCGTCCTTCTGCTCCGGCGAGACCGTCTCCCGGGCTACCTCGGTGTAGACGGGGCCGGGTGAGAGGGTGTTGACGCGAATCCCGTACTCCCCCAGCTCGTGTGACATCGAGAACGTCATCCCGGTGACGCCACCTTTGCTGGCCACGTAGTGCAGGTACCCGGACCTGCCGAGTTGCACGGCATCGGAGCCGATATTGACGATGCTGGCGGCATCGGAGCGTCGCAGCAGCGGCAGCAGGGTCGAGGTGAGCAGCCAGGGCCCCTTCAGGTTGACGGCCATGAGCCGGTCCCATTCCTCGGGAGCGATCTCCCAGAACGGTTTCATCCGGAGGGTGGAGAAGATCGCGGCGTTGTTGATCAGGCCGTCGACGCGGCCGTATCGGCCGTCGAGTTCGGCGGCCAGCGCGCGGCAACTGTCGGGATCGGCCACGTCGGCGAGGTGGTGCGAGGCGCAGTGGGTGAGGTTCCGCACGGCCGGGGACAGGTCGACCGCGGCGACGGTGGCGCCTGCTTCGTGCAGTCTCCGGGCGTACCCGGCCCCGATGCCCTGCGCGGCGCCGGTGACGACGACGACCTTCCGGTCGATATTCGAATAACTCACGCCAGAGCCCACTTTCGGTAGTTCGGTTCGTCGCCGGGCACCACCTCGGTGGCCAGCAACGTCAGGCAGCCGGGACAGAACGCTTGCCGCAGCACCATCGGGCGGTCGGTGAACAGCGCTGGGTCTTCCTTGATGCCCGGCCCCGCCGCGGAGGCGGCACTGGTTCGCGTCACGGCCCGCGTCAGCGGTTCTCGGGGCGAGGCACCCACCTCGGCCGCACAGTGCCGACACCGGACCACGCCGTGACTGTCGGATTCGAGGTTGATGTCGATGATCACCGCGGGCCTCCCGGTGTACTGGGCACGGCCGCCACGCCTGCTCGTTCGATGCGAGCACGGTGACGGTGCGCTGTGGTGCGGACGATGTCCGGGTCTCCCCGATCGTCGAGGACGACTCCGTACACCTGCTGTGCGGCGTCACGGGATACCTTGTGCGCCAACACGTCCGCGGCGACGAGTTCGGGTTCCCGATGGAAGGGGTCGCCCAGGCCACCGCCGCCCTGCCAGTGCGTGTAGTAGACGTCGTCGGCCCCCAGGGCGGTCTCGAGATGCGGCGGCACGACATCCCGGTGGCCGCGCATGTCGTCGAAGGCCGCGGGAATGCGTCCGGCAGCGAATTCCGCTCGGACAGCACTGTTTCGGATGAGGACATCGTGCTGGGTGGCGGCCGGATAGCCGCCGGACAGCCCCGGCGCCTGGGGCACGGCCTTGCCCGGTGCGGAGACCACCAGATGCAGGCCGTCCGGACCGGTGTCGTGCGGGATGAAGCAACTCGACGCGCCGACGCCGCCGCGGTAGCGGCCCGGACCGCCGGAGTCGGTCTCCTCGCGACGCCACAGATACAGGATGGGGAAGCTGAATTCGTTGATCTCCACGTCGGCGACGCGGCCCATCGGTATGCAGTTCTCGCCGCCGGTGTCGACGCCGTCGCCGTCGGTTTTGGCGCCGAGCCCACCGGCCATGGCGTCGCACAGCATGGTGACGAACCCGCCGCCGCGCTGATCGACGCCCGCGAGCAGCGTCAGATCCCAGGTGCCGCAGCACACGCTCATCAGCTGGCGAGAATGCACGGGGTGGGTGGCCAGCATGGCCGCGACGGTTTCGGACACGGCGTTCTGTGTCGCCCACGCGGAGGCCACCGATGCCTTTCCGATACCGGCGGGGAAGGTGCAATTGTTGAGCGTGCCGGGCTCACTGACGATATCGACGGCGCGGTAGATACCGCCGGGCGCCCAGGGGATGTCGGGGCACAGCATGGTGAGCAGCACCGGCATGATGCCGCCGCGCAGCCCGGCCAGGGTGCAGTTGATGATGCCGTCCACCTGCGGGTCGGTGCCGGTGAAGTCGAAGGTCAGCCGATCGCCGGACTTCGTCATGGCCAGCACGATCTTGTGGATCGCGCGGTCGCCGGAGCGGCCGCCGTCCTGGTGCGCGACCGCACCCCAGGTGCCGTCGGGGAGTTCGGCGAGCTTCGCCCGCACCCGGGTCTCAGCGTCGTTCATCATCCGCTTCATGACGGCCTTCACCGTGCGGGCGCCGTACTTGCCGATCAGAGCATGCAGCCGGTCGTGGGCGACGTTGTTGGCGCCGATCTTCGCGCGCAGGTCCAGTGCGACCAGCTTGGGTACGCGGGACCGCCGCAGATACGCATCCTCGACATCGGCTCGCAGACGGCCGTTTTCGACGATCTTGACCGGCGGTGTGGGGATGGATTCCCAGAACACGTCGCGCCCGTCGACCGACCAGCTTCCGGGCGAAACTCCGCCGAGATCGACCTGGTGGGCGACGGCGGCGGTCCACCCGAACAGTTCGCCGTCGTGGAACAGCGGCGCCAGCACGGTGACGTCGTTCTGGTGCAACCCGCCGCCGACCCACGGGTCGTTGCACAGGAACAGGTCGCCGGGTCCGAACCCGGGATTCGAACCGCGGTGGTGCAGCGTCCATTTCGCGGCCATGTCGACCGAGGCGGCCAGCTGCATGTTGTAGAGGCCGACCTGGACGGTGTCACCGGTCTCGTCGAGGATGGCGGCGCCGAAGTCGTTGCAGTCGGTGACGACGACCGAGCCACTCATGCGCTTGATGGCGTCGCCCATCTCCTCGGTGATGGCGGCGAGACGGTGGCGCACGACCTCGTAGGTGAGCGGGTCGAGGGCGGCGACCTCCTCCGGCTCCACCCGGTGCAATGCGACATCGCCGATCGACCGGGTATCGGGGGCGAGCGGATCCGGTTGAACGGCAAAGCGTTCCGAACCGGCCACGGGAACTGCGGGCATGGGTCAGCCCTCCTTCGTGACATCGGTGTCCGCGTCCGCGGACCGGTGGGTGATGACGAGATTGCCGAGCCGGTCGACGGTGGCCCGGGTGCCACGCGGTAGTGCCACGGTGGTCGTGGGCGCCTCCACCACCGCGGGCCCGGCGAGATGATGGCCCGCGCCCAGCGCCGTGTAGTCGTAGATCGCGGCGGGTTCCCGGCCATGGGCCACGTCGAGAAAGACCTCGCGACTGCCGCTGGGAACGGGTTCTCCCTCGCGCACAGCGTGTTCGGGCAGGGTCGGGCGGATGGGCAGGTGCCCGACGGCGCGCACGCGGTAGGTGATCACCTGCAGCCCGGCCTCGGCGAAGCCGGAGCCCTTGCCGTAGATGCTCTCGTAGCGGCGCTCGAATTCGGCTCCGACGGCGGCGATCTCGGTGGTGTCGAGCACTCCGCCGGGGACCGGAGTCGAGACCTCGGCCATCTGCATGGTGTAGCGAATGTCGGCCTCCCGCTCATAGGTCACGGTGTCGAACCGCAGGCCTTGATCGCGCAGGCGTTGCCGCAGTTCGTCTTCCAGTTCGGCATAGGCCTCGTTCACCGCGGCGTCCGGTGGCGGGAAGGTGTGCGGACGGCTGCGCTCCGCGGTCAGCACGATGTCCGACGCGGCCAGGCCGTAGGCGGAGAACACCGCCGCGGTCGACCCCAGCGGCACGACGACCTCGGCGACGCCGAGGTCGGCCGAGTACCCGGCCGCGTGGACCGGTCCGGCGCCACCGAAGGAATACAGCACGAAGTCGCGGGGATCCTGGCCGGTGTTCACCACCACCTTGCGGACCAGATCGGCGGTCTGGGCGTTCTGGATCGCGTAGATGGCCTGTGCCGCGTCGGCCACCGACAGCCCGAGCGGTTCGGCGATGTGTATCCGGATCGACTCGGCGGCAAGCTCTTTCGACAGTCGCTTGCGGCCGCCCAGGAAGTTGTCCGGGTTGACGATGCCGAGCACGACATCGGCGTCGGTCACCGTCGGCTCGGTGCCGCCACCGTCGTAGCATGCCGGGCCCGGCCGGGCGCCCGCGCTGCGGGGGCCCACGCGGAGGTTGCCACCCGTGTCGATCCACGCGATCGCGCCGCCGCCGGACCCGATGGTGTGCACGTCGACCATCGGAGTGCTGACGGTGTACTGGTTGAGCACGGTCGAGGTCGCGGTGACGGGGCGGCCGTCGCGAATCAGCCCGACCAGGAACGTGGTTCCACCCATGTCGGTGGAGATGACGTTGCGGTGCCCGAGCGCGTCGGCGAGGTTGCGGCAGCCGATGACGCCGCCGGTGAGTACCGAGCCGATGGTGGTGATGGCATGCGAGGGCGCGTCTTTCGATGACACGCACCCACCCGAGCCCTGCATCACCAGCAGTGTCCCGGTGAAACCGCGGTCTTTCAGCTCGTCCTCGAGCGGCCGCAGATAGGCCGCCAGCCGGGGACCGACCTGAGTGTTCATGATCGTCGTGACACTGCGCCCGTATTCGCGGATGCGCGGGCTCACGTCACTGGACAGCGCCACGTACACGTCCGGGTTCTCGGCCCGGACGATGTCGCGAATGCGCTGCTCGTGCACCGGGTTTCGGAACGACCACAGCAGGCTCACCGCGATCGACTCCACGCCGTCGGCCAGCAGCCCGCGCACCTGCTCGCGCACCGCGTGTTCGTCGAGCGGGACGATCACCGCCCCCTTGTAGTCGATACGTTCGTCGATCTCGCGGATGCGATCGCGCGGTACCAGGGGCGCCGGTTTGGCGGTGCGAGCCATGTGCTGGATGTCGTCGCTGCCGAGACCGGCGTAGCGGCCCTCCAGGTTCATGATCGCGATGGAGTCGGCGTGCCCGCGGGTGGTCAGGAACCCGACCCGGGCCACGTCGCCGGTCACGATCGCGTTGAGCGTGGACGTGGTGCCGTGCACGATGTAGTCGGTCTCCGACAGCAGTTGCGCGGTCGTGACCCCCGTCCCACCGGCCAGATCGTCGATCGCGGTCAGGAATCCCCGGGCGAAATCCGGTGGGGTGGAAGGGGTTTTGGCCGCGGCGAGCCGGTTGGTGCGGTCGGCGACGAAGGCATCGGTGAACGTGCCGCCCGTGTCGATGCCGATGACGTAGGGCATGGGAGCCTCCGGGAACGAGAGAAATGGTTGCGGGGTGGGATATCTCGGATCACAGCATCACGTTGACAGCCTTGGTCTGGGTGTAGCTGAGCAGCTCTTCCAGGCTTTCCTCACGGCCGATCCCGGATGCCTTGTAGCCGCCGAACGGTACGTTGGGAAAGTGCCGGGACGATCCGTTGATCCAGGTGAATCCGGCCTCGAGCGCGTCGATGACGCGATGGGCGCGGCTCACGTCGCGGGTCCACACGCTGGCGGTCAGCCCGTAGTCGACGCTGTTGGCGATGTCGACGGCCTGCTGTTCGGTGTCGAAGGTGAGGATCGACAGGACGGGACCGAAGATCTCCTCGCGGGCGACGGTGGCGTCCGGGGTGACACCACCGAGGACCGTGGGCCGCAGATAGTAGCCGCGGTCCGTGCCTTCCGGTGCGGCGCCGCCGGTGAGGAGGGTGGCTCCTTCGGCGACGGCGGTGCGGATGTAGTGGTGGGCCCGGTCGAGCTGCCGCCGCGAGACCAGCGGGCCCTGCTCGCAGCCCTCGGCGAACGGGCTGCCGACGGTGCGCGCCGCCACCTCCGCGACGACGCGGGTGGTGACTTCCTCGGCGATGCTCTCGTGCACGAGCAGCCGCGAGTTGGAGCCGCACGACTGACCCGACCAGGTGAAGTTCATACCGAAAACAGCTCCGGCGGCGGCCTTTTCGACATCCGCGTCCTCGAAGACGAGCATCGCGTTCTTGCCGCCGAGTTCGAGCGTGACGTCCTTGACCGCGTGCTCGGCCGCCTCACGCTGGAGGGCACGCCCGGTCGGTTCGCTCCCGATGAAGCCGATGCGCCGGACCAGCGGGTGACGCGCGATCGCCCGTGGTACGGCCGCACCGTCGCCCACAACGATCGACAGCACCCCGGGAGGCAACTCACCGGCCAACAACTCCCCCAGCCGCAGCGACGACAGCGGCGCTACCTCCGGTGGCTTCACCAGCACGCAGTTCCCGGCGACCAACGGGGCAGCGAACTTACACGCGAACATCAGCGGATGGTTGAACGGCACGATCCGCGCGCACACCCCGATCGGTTCGCGCACGGTGTAGTGCAGGTTGGCGCTGGCCGGGATCGTCGCGCCCTTCATCTCCAGGGCGAGGGCCGCGAACATGCGCAGGTGCTCCACCGCCATCGCGACATCGGCGCGGGCATTGCCGATCGGCGACCCGGCGTCGACGGCATCGAGGATCGCCAGTTCCTCGGCATTGCGTTCGATGACATCGGCGAGGCGGCGGACTATCGCCGCCCGCTCGGGCACCGGGGTGGCCCGCCAGCCGCGCCGGGCGGATTCGGCTGCGGCGACGGCGTTCTCGACGTCCGCCTCGTCGCCGTCGGGCACGGCCGCGATGGCCGTTTCCGTCACCGGGGACTCCACGTCGAATGTCCGTCCGGACGCCGCCGAGGCCAGGGTTCCACCGATCAGCAGGCGGAAATCACGATCGAGGTGCCGCGCGATGTGGGCCGGGATATCGGCATCGAGTCTGACGGTCATCGGGTACTCCTCGAGGTCTCGGCGTACAGCCAGTCGCTGTAGCGGTAGCTGTTCGGATCGTGGTCGCGCAGATAGGCATTGCGCAGCGTGGCGGTCATGCCGTCGCAGTGCCACAGGTCACCCCACCAGCGCGCGGTGCTCTGCACGCGGGCGGTGCGCGGGACGCGGCGGTCGTGAAATTCGGTCACCGCCTGTTGCCACCGACCGGTGGTGAGCGGCCCGGTGCCGAGCGTGTCGGCGAGCGTGTGGGCGTCCTCGAACGCCTGGCAGGCGCCCTGCGCGAGGTACTGCAACATCGGATGGGCGGCATCGCCGACCAGCAGGAGCCGGTCGCGGTTCCAGGTGGCGATGGGTTCGCGGTCGCTCATCGGCCACCAGCGGTCGCGCCACAACGCCCGCAATGCCGATTGCACTGGTGCGCAACAGTTCTCGAAGGCCTGATCGAGTTCTGCCGGGCCACCCCAGTCCGCGGCGCCGGCGTCGAATCCCGGGCTGCGGAACACGGCGACGGTGTTGAGCATTTCGTGTTGCCGCAACGGATACTGCACCAGATGGCATCGGGGTCCGATCCAGCCGACGACCTCGTCGAGGTGCGACCCGGCGCCGGTGTCGACGGGCATGGTGCCGCGGTAGGCGACATAGCCGGACGGCACGGGCGTGTCCGCGCAGACCGTCGACCGCAGCCGCGAGTTGAGCCCGTCGGCGCCGATCACGATGTCACTGTGCAACCGTTCGCCGGAGGTCAGCGTCGTGATCACGCCGCCGCCCGACTCGGTCACGGTGTCGGCCTCGCAGTCGGTGTGCAACTCGACTCCGGCGGCGCGGGCGGCGTCGAGCAGAATCCGGTGCAGATCGCTGCGATGGGTGACCACATACGGCCCGCCGTAGCGGTCTTCGAAGTCCGCGCCCAGGTCCAGAGCGGTCAGGGATTCACCGGACAGGGCGTCCCGCAGCACGATTCGGCGCGGCACGACACCGCTGTCGACGACGCGGTCCAGCAGTCCCCACACACGGAGAATGCGGGTGGCGTTGGGCCCGAGTTGCAGCCCGGCGCCGACTTCGCCGAACCGCGGTGCCTTCTCGATGAGCCGGACGGTGCGGCCGGTGCGGGTGATCGCCAGGGCGGTGGCCAGACCGGCGACTCCCCCTCCGACGATCAGCGCTTCGGTTCGAGTGTCCATGGTGATAGGTGCCTTTCGATGGTCACAGCCAAGGGCCCAGTGGGGGCGCTGCCGGATCGGGCGCGGGACCGCGCCCGGTCAGCCAGGACGCCAGGTCCGGCAGCGATCCCGCGACGACGACCGGGGTGTCGGCGGTTTGCCAGCGGCGCCCGTCCGCGAGTTCGACCGCGAACGGCGGATCGGTACCACGCTGTCGGCGGAATGCGATCACGTCGCCGATCAGGCGCTCCAGAACGGGAACGGGTACGGCTGTGAAGGTGGGGCCGGCCGCGAGATCTACCGTGTGGACCCAGACTTCGCGGCTACGCAGCCAGGGAATCTCGGTGGCCGGGACCGTGCGGCCCTGGGCGGTGACGACCTCTCGCCGCCAGTGCGCCGCTGTCAGGCCGCGCAGTCGTCGCCCGAGTTCGTCTGCGGTGTCGCGCAGTTCGCGGCGCAGTCGATCGGCGGGAGCCTCGGCGCGGGAACGGATTTCCTCGTCCCGTGCGCGGAGGTTCGGATACATCGGATTCGGCGTGCCCGTGGCCGCCCAGTCGGCGAGCCGGGTCAGCGCCCGCGCGTTGCCCGAAAGGTGGGCCAGCACGTGGCGGCGCGTCCAGCCCGGCAGCGAACTGTCCTGTCCGAGTGCGTCGTCCGACAGCCGGGCGACGGTGTCGAGCAGGACCGCGGTCCCGCGTTCCAACCATTCCAGGGGTTCCGCGGGCTCGATGTCAGCCATGATCGACCCCGGAAGCACCGGTGTCCGCGCCGACCGTCACCCCGAGACTCACCGTATTGCGTAGCTCACCGATACCCGAAATGCCGGTTCGCAGCAGCGATCCCGGGGTGAGGTAGCGACGCGGCGTTCGGGCGTGACCGACACCGCCGGGGGTACCGGTGGCGATGACATCGCCAGGCTCCAGAGTGACGATCGCAGAGATGTATTCGATCAACGCGGCGGCGTCGAAGACCAGATCTCCCGACGTGGCCGCCTGCACCTCGTCGCCGTCGACCCAGCATGCCAGCCGCGCTGTGGCGGGATCGAATTCGTCCGGCGTCACCAGGACCGGACCGAACGGTGTCGTCGCCTCGAAGGTCTTGCCCTGCAACCATTCCGGTGTCCGATACTGGTAGTCGCGGGCGGTCACATCGTTGAGCACCGAGTACCCGGCGATCGCCGCCTCGGCGTCCCGGCGGCTCGCGTGGCGGACGCGGCGGCCGACCACTACCGCCAGTTCGGCCTCCCAGTCCAGCTGTGAACTCGCCGGTGGCGCCACGATGTCGTCGTGGGCGCCGATGAGCGCTTCGGGAAACTTCGCGAACAGCGTGGGGTACTCGGGGATCTCGCGACCCATCTCGGTGATGTGGTGGCGATAGTTCAGGCCGACGCAGACGATCTTCCCCGGCCGCGGTACGACGGGCGCGTAATCGAGAACCTCCATGCGTCGCGGGCGACCGGCCCGAGCTACCGATTCCCAATCCGGCCGCGCCAGCAGCAGACCGACGTCGCCGCATTCCAGCTTGTACACCGTTCCGTCGTCATCGATCCGGGCCGCGAATGTCTCGGTGCCGGACCGCAGTGTCGCCAGTTTCATCGCGTCACCTCCGCTCGGAACTGGTGCAACGCCTCGAAGATGGGGGTGTCGGCGAACCGGAACAGATCCAGCGACTCCCGTCCGGCGGCGGTGATCGTCAACGGCTGCCAGGACGGCACCACGAACAGATCACCGTGGCCCACGGCGAACTCGTCGCCGCCGACACGAACGGCACCGGATCCGGAGAACACCTGGTACACAGACGATCCGACCTCCCGCACGGTGCCCGTCGTGATACCGGGACGGAGCCGGTGGAACTCGGCGCGAATCGTCGGCATCACGTCGCCGCCAGTGGTCGGGTTGGCGTATCGGACCGCCGCATGGCCGGGCGACACCGCACCGGGAAAACCCTTGTCCGCCAAGTCGAGCTGCGCGTCCAGCGCCCGATCGGTGTGCTCCCACCGGTAGGCGGCGATCGGCGAACTCGGACGCGCACCCGTCTGCGCCACGGGTAGCAGCCCGGGATGCGCCCACAGCTGTTCCGAACGCGAAATACTCGGCGTCACTTGGTCTTCCAGCTTCTCGGCACCGAATTCGAAGAACGACGTATCGGTGTACCGGACGAACGGGATGTCGAGCCCGTCGATCCAGGCCATCGGCGCGTCGGTGGTGTTGTAGTGGCCGTGGAAGTGCCAGCCCGGTGTCAGCAGGAAATCGCCGCGGCGCATCGCTACCGGATCGCCGTCGACGACCGTCCACACCCCTTCGCCCGCCACGACGAACCGGAACGCATTCTGCGAATGCCGATGCTCGGGCGCGGTCTCCCTGGGACCCAGATACTGGATCGCCGCCCACAGCGTCGGCGACACATACGGCGCCCCACCCAATCCCGGGTTCGCCAGCGCGATCGCGCGCCGCTCACCCCCGCGACCGACCGGCACCAACTCTCCCGCTCGCGCCGCCATCGGAGCCAGCGTCGACCACCGCCAATGATGCGGGCGCGCATCGGATTTCGGCTGAACCGGCATCAGATCACCCAACTGTGTCCACAACGGAACCAGATGCTCGTGCTCGAAATCTCGGTACAACTGCGACAACGCCGCCTGCTCGGCAGCGTCCGCCTCGGACGTCGTGGCCACCGCGTCTCCTCCCAGCAATCTGTGATGCGAAGCTGGAGCCGACGCTAATGTGACCCACTTCATAAACGCACTAGGATTCTGCTATGCGGGATCGCCCTCACTACCCCCAAAGCTCGGTCGACAACGCCCTGCTCCTCATCGCCATCCTGCGTGACCAGGGCGAACTCACCGTCAAGGACGCGGCCACGATCTTGGGAATCTCGTCCTCGACCGCGCATCGACTGCTGTCGATGCTGGTGTACCGAGACTTCGCCGTGCAGGACTCCACCCGCCGATACCTCCCCGGCCCCGCCCTGTATCTCGGCGCTGTCGAACACCGGGCAACCGGAAAGCTGAACCTGCTCACCCGGCCGCTCATGCACCAACTGCGCGACGAGACCGGCGAATCCGTACACCTGATCGTCCGCAGCGGACGATGGGTCCGCTTCATCGGTACCGTCGAATCCCGCCAGGCCCTGCGCATCGGCGACCGCCGCGGCGCCATCATGCCCGCCCGCACGGTCTCGGCGGGCAAGGCCCTGCTCGCCGACCTCAGCGCCGCCCAGCTCACCAAGCTCTACGCCCGCAACCGCGGCCACGCCCCCGCCGACGACGCCGAGGCCCACCTCACCGACGCCCAGTGGACCGCCCTGCGGCGCGCCCTGGAATCCACCCGCCGACAGGGCTACGCCGTCAACGCCGACGACACCGAAAAAGGCGTCACCGCAATCGGAGTCGCGCTGCGCACCACGTCCGGCCGCCCCGTTGCAGGGCTATCGGTCGCCGCCCCGACAGCCCGCATCGACCGCCGGCGCGCCGACACCATCGGGCGCCGCCTCACCACTCTCGCCGCCGACAGCCGCCACATCATCGACCGATTCGATTAGTACCGCAGCGGCACTCGATCGGTCCGATGACGTTCGCCACGTCAGGGCAGGGCCGTCAACGTCCACCGGAGGCGGACGGGTACGTGCGGATCCCGTCGAGGAGATATGTGGTCCGGCGGTCGTAGTCGTCCCGCACAGGCCCACATCGCCGACTGAAGCGAACCACTCTCCCACCCCTGGACGCACCCGAGCCCGAGACAGATCCTGAAACCTGGTCTCGGGCTGGCATTTCGGCGGAATGCCCGACCTGCCCGAAGTGTCAGTTCCGTCGCGAACTCGTGCTTCGTGCAGGTCGGTAGCCCTCAGTACCGGGCGTCGAACCACCATCTGCCGTACGCGGGGTAACAGTCCCGAATGACGCGCAGGGTCTTGTTCCCACGCTCCTGCTGCATCTGGTTGTACGAATCGGCACCGCGGACGCAGTCCTCTTTGGTCGGATACGAGGCATACGGCCCTTCATCCGCGTTGGCGGCGCCTCCTCCCGCGATCAATGCACCCACTGCGGCTGCCGCCGACAACAGCACTGCCATTCGTCTCATCATGTTCGCTCCTTCAGCGGTTGCCGCCGGCCATGCTGGGCCGCGGATCGATCGGGCCATCGCGAACTGCGGCAGCCGGTTTCGGTGATCTAGAGGGTGAAGTAGGGGTTGGCTCCCTCCTCACCCTGCTGGGCTCCTTCTTCGGTCTCGGCGTTCCACCGGGCGCGGTCGTTCCCTTCGACGCATTCCTCCACGTTTTCGAAGGGCCCGTAGGTGTCTGCGGCTAGGCCGGGCCGTCGACATACCAGTTCCCGTCACCGGTCCGGGAGCAGGTGTAGAAGCCCGTGAACTCGGTCTCGCCGTCTTCCCCGGTATGCGTTCCCGACTGAATAGCCTTGCGCGCCGATTCGCACGCGGCGGCGTCGGGGAAGGGACCGTAGAAGTCCGCGTGTGCGGTACCGGCCGTACCGAGGGCAAGGGCCAAAGCCGTTACGGCCATCAGGGTCATTCGGGTCCATGGCATGTTCATCGTGGTTCCTTTCGAAGGTGGGGTGGTCGGAGGGTCGATTTCCGATTCGCTGCAGGGCATAAAACCTCGAGTTTGTTGGAGCTAGTTCGGTTCACAGCCGATGACCACACCCCGCAGTAGCTACGTGGTCAGCGGACTTCTTTGCCGTTGACGCGGATCTCCTTGGTCTTGTTGCCGTCGCGGAAGGCAACCTTGGTGGGTTCGCCGAACGCATTGGTTTCGGTCACGGTGCCCTTGCCGCCGGCACGGACGGAGTCACGGACGACGCCGCCGAGATCCTTCGTGGCGACGACGTCATCGCCCTTCTTATAACCCATTTCGGGTCTCCTTCTGATTGAGTGGAATGGTGAACAACCCAGGGCGCCAGTTCTTTCCGACCGCGAGGGGGGGCGGTGTGTGTTGTTCGGGTTCAACTAGACCTCGAGTCGGATCACCTGCTTGTCCGTACGCGGCGGCTCGACCGGTCCTGATCTGCGGTAATGCCTTGGTTTTTGAGACCCGAGTCGGGTTGGAACGGTGGGGATCGTGACCTCGGGCAGCCCGATGGCCGGTCGATCGGAGTGGGGCCGTCGGTTCGCGCGGTTGTATCAGCAGGCGGGGTCACCGACGGTGACCGAGATCGTGTCGACGACCAGATTGACCAACATCGAGACGATCCGGGGCTGGCTTCCGGGTCCGAACAATCCGGATCCGCGGGTGCCTCGTTCGTGGAGCGAGTCGCTCGAGGTAGTACTGCAGGATCTTGCCGATCGTGCTGCTCGCGCGGCCGAGCACGAGGGCAGATCGTTCGGCCGTCAGCCGATGGCGAACTGGCGACGCTGGCGCGAGAAGGCCGCTGCCGAGCAGAAGGCTCGAGACGCTCGAACGACCTCACCATTTCGCGGGTTGGCGTCCTATGGTCCCGAGCACGCCGAGGAGTTCTTCGGCCGTGAGGATCTGGCACAGAACCTGGCACAACGAATCTCGGCAGGCTTTGCCGGTTCGGGTCCTCGCCTGGTGGTCGTCGTGGGTGTTTCGGGCTCAGGCAAGTCGTCGCTGGTGGGTGCCGGATTGGCTCCCTTGATCAAAGAAGGCGTCAAGGTAGAGGTCTTTACGCCCGGAAGTAACCCGCTCGAGGCACTCTCGGACGCGGTGCGGCACTTGGCGGGGTCCGAGGCGGGACAGGTTCTGGTCGCTGATCAATGCGAAGAGGTCTGGACTCTGCAGGGGCCCGAACCTGTCGAGGATGCCGAGCCTGACAGTTCCGGGCGGCCGGCGGTGGCTTCGGCGTTCTTCGAGCAGTTGCAGAGTGTGGCGGACCGGCCTGGAACCGTGATCGTGGTGGTCATCCGTGCGGATTTCTATGGATCCGCGTTGAACCACGAGTTTCTGGTGGCCGGGCTGGGGGCGCCGGTCAATGTCGGAGCAATGACTCGGGAACAGGTGCGCAGAGCCATCGTCGGGCCTGCGGCCCTGTGTGGTGTGACCGCCGATGAAGACCTGGTCGAGCTGATCCTGACCGAGTTGGCAGTCAGCGGTGGCGACGGCGCGCATGATCCCGGCGCGCTGCCTCACCTTTCCCATGCCTTGCAGGAGGCGTGGAAGGAACGTGCCGCCGGTGGAAAACGGCTGACCGTCACGCACTACCGAAAGTCACGCGGCATCAGTGGGTCTATCGCCAAGCTGGCGAACAGCGTGTACGAGAGTTTGGACTCCGACGGACAGCGCGCAATCGAGCGCGTGCTGATCAGATCGGTGACAGGCGAAAAGATCTGGACTCGTCGGCCGGTGGCACTGCGCGAACTCGAATGGAAGGATATTCCGCCGCACGTGGTCGATGCAGTGGTGGACAGGTTCATTCATGAGCGCCTACTCACTGCGGATCGGTCCGGTCGGTGGACAGTGCTGCCGGGCAGCTTCAACGACGGTGCGGCAACTCTGCGATACAACCCTGTCACCGCAGTCCTGGCTACCGTCGACGCGGCCGAAATGCCTGCGTTGTGGGACGCGGAGAGTCTGAATCCGCTCCCACTACCAGCCGGGACGATCACGAAGGTGCAATCGGTCGCGTTCAGTCGCGACGGGCAAACCATGGCTCTGGCCGACAGCGGCATCGTCCAAATCCATCGGGGCGGCAAACCATCCCGCACGATCCGTGAGTCGGTCAACGAGCTGCGAGCCATCGCCTTGGATCAGCACGGCCGACGACTCGTGTTGGCGGATCACAATGGCACCGTGCGTTGGTGGGACCTCGACACCGGCGACGAAACCGGCCGATTCGTCGCTCTCGATACCGCTGCGCGCAGCATCGATTTCGGTGCCGACAACACCGTGATCGCCCTGACGCAGGAAAACCATTCGGTACGTCTGCTCGACACCGCCACAGACGATAATTCCCTCGCTGACCTCGTCGGCCACACCGACATGGTGACCAGCTTGGCGTTCAGTCCCGACTACTCGACGCTTGCCACCACGGGTGTCGATGGCACCATCGCCCTGTGGCGTATCGACCCCACCCTCATGCGACACCACAGGTGGGCCGACGCCACCGCACTCGCCTACACCGTCGACGGCACCATTCTCGCGGCGGCGGCCCGCGACGGCACAGTCACGACCTATGACACCGCGACCGGAGAACCGGTGAACTCCGCGCCCGGCTGCGCCGAAGCCTCCACCGGCACAGCCGACGCTGTCGCGGTCAGCACTGACGCTCGCTACTCCGTCCTCAGCTGCAACGGCCGGCCCGGTCACGTCCGGATCTCAGATCTGACCAACCACCGCAACCTCGGCGTCGACATCCCCGTGGCCAGATTCCCTCCCGCGCTGGCGTTGAGTCCGGACAACACGCTGTTGGCGACCGGAAACTACCTGAATCATCTCGAACTGTGGGGGCTCGGCACGCTTGCGGTGCTACCCACTTCCCCCACCGTGAGCATTCCCATCGCCAGTACGATCCGGGCTCTGGCGTTCAGCCCCGATGGAAAATACCTCGCCTACGCCGCCGACAACGGAACAGTCGCGGTCTACCTCGCTGCTGACCTACGGCCCGGAGTCGACAAACCAGCGGCGCAGGTACTTTCCGTTCTCAACACATCGGGAACGTCCGACAGGCGACCCGGCAGCGCGGGATTCACCTACCGCACCATCACATTCAGTGCCGACAGCGCCGGCATCGCAGTCAGCGGCGATGATGGCTCGATCCGCATCTGGCAGCGCACTTCCACCGGTTTCGAGCCTGCCCTCATCCTCACCTCGCGCCCGGCCAATGTACATGCGTTGGCATTCAGCACCGATCCGAACAATCCTGCGATCGTTACCGCGAACCGAGAGGGAAGCCGCCGCCGATGGACCCTCGATACCGACGACGTGGCACAAGACGTGTGCACTGCCGCCACCGGTGCAATCGACGAACTCACTGACCTCGGGTCCCTCCTCGACGACTGGAAATGCTGAAGCGAGCGGTGCCAGGAGCTTTACCCGAAATTCTGGTTCCCCTCTCGCCCGACCTTGAAGAACAAGCTGAGAAGCTGAGCGTCTTATAAATCACTCAGGGATCGGGTCACCAGCGCGAGCCAATCAGCCCGTCCCGTAGTATCCGCATATCGTCGGGCTTCCGCAATCGCTTCATTCAGTAAACATTGCCGCAACGACACTCCACGATACTCTTCATCCTCGGCCGGATGCTCCCACAGGACAGCAGGAGGCGCCGGGTTTCGCGTGACCAAACAGGGACTGAGGCCACAACTCGTCCCGGCGTCCTCATACCCTGCGGCGAGGACATCAGCGACCCACAGCGGAGTGCAGCCACACGGCACCAACAATCTCACTTGCAACGCAGGAAACAGCCGGTACGCATACTTCTCCACCAATGGAACCCACGCATCTACAAGACGCTCCGGTAAAAGCGCACCAAGCCTCGCGCATCCTACGGAAAGCATGAACAATTGTTCCTGGCTACCCGGAAAATCACACGCAGAACACATCCGGGGCCGCACATCCCATGTACGCATTCCTAACCGGTCCACGAGCGCAGGCTCAGGAGCAAGACCCGCGAGGCTCAACAGCTTTGTCACAATATCAGTGAGAGAATCCCCTGATCGCACGGGAACGCACAAAGGCGGCGCCGCCCGTACCACGGATTCCTCATGGCCGGATATCTTCGCACGAATATTGTCGGTCCGCCGCCGCAGCCCTTGGTGACGGCCACCGAGGAAATTGAATGGATGCGGCGACCATGCGATGCGCATCTCCCATTCCGCGCGCGCACCGAGCGCGTTCTCACGCGATATGCACTCACGACTGGCTAGTTGTGCGCATTCGACGCACACCCAGTTCAAAGGACTGTGCTCACCTATAGCCGCTTCACTATCATGATCAGACGTCCAGCCGCGCAACATCTCCCCCAGGGCCGCACAGCCATACCGGCCATAATCTGCCAGCGACAAGGATTTGGGCACCGGCCACAGCCCGAACTGGCCATATCCGAGACAGAGGAGGACAATTTTCCGCACAGGTTCCGGAAGAGTGCACAAAATTCCGGTATGCAGCAGCGAAGCATTCCCAGCCTCTTTGACGGCCTCATCCATACTCGCGAACCATCGCAGCACGTTCGTGCCCAGCGCATTGCGTCGCAGCCATATCCATTGTGGATCATTATCCTCAGCGTGCTCACGGCGCACACGTTCCACCGGAGCACCGAAAGACGAAATCATCGCGGATGTCATACCACGCTCACGCGGAAGGCTCTCCCAGTCGGGCATATACGTCACCACCGCATCTGCATAGGACAGCAATGCTGTGCGAAAATCGATACCCGTAACCCAACAGGTCGCGACCAGCGGCGACATATACTGCGTGTGGCCGAGAATTGGACCACGCGCTGTCTCCAGTACGGACTTGTTGGTATCGCCTTTCTGATATCCGCCAGCACCCCAGCCATCCACCTGGTCCTCCGTATCTACATCCGCCAGTAGCGCTCTCATATACGTCTCAGAGACCGCATACCATACGTGGAGGCAACGATGAAGTAGCAGATCGTCGGATTCCGTCTCGATCGCTGCAATATCCAAAAGCTCGGACAGCAAATCAACGAATTTATCGAACAGGCCGATGTCGACCACGTACCGAACGGCGGAGTCCGCAATACCCATTAGGTTGGCGAGCACTGTCTCCATATCTGGAGAAGAAGCCGAGGTCTGGCCACGGGCGCAGCGCCCATAGATTCTTGTGTCATAAGCGGCGCCCGATCCTTCGCCCCCGCCGCGCAGGGCGTCCATTTCGTTGCAGATCAGCCAGCAAGCGCTGCCGGCAACCAGCGCTACAGGCCGCGGGTTCGTCGTACGGTTGTTCAGAATATCACCGGCGACAGCGCGTAGCGCATCCAAATTCGTGACCCTGCCGAGAATTGCGACGTCAGCATCGATAGCCGAATTCACTCGAAGTCCTCCTGTACATTCCTCCTATGGTGTCTCTTCTGGATGGATCCGATCGTTGCCGATCCTTCCGGGCTGTGCTTCCGCCAAGCTTCCGACGCCGATCGCATACAGGATGCCGGACCACCACTGCTCCA
The DNA here is from genome assembly GCF_054782435.1 of Nocardia thraciensis. NCBI lineage: Bacteria > Bacillati > Actinomycetota > Actinomycetes > Mycobacteriales > Nocardiaceae > Nocardia > Nocardia thraciensis. The sequence continues at coordinate 160,212 of NZ_BAAGSM010000021.1, read as the reverse complement.
TCACCAGCAAAATGAGCGCGGTGACGAATTCCCGGCTGAAACGCGCGCGGTGGGCGGCATCGATGACGACGGTGTGATGTTCGCAGTACGACCGGTCCATGTGGGCAAGGAATTCTGCCGGAGTGATCGCCCTACGGAACAACAGAAGCGGAGCGATCAGCTGATACATCAGAGCCTTCATCGGAAAGACGCCGCTCTCGATAGAGTCCGCCACGGTGGTGTGAACCTCGATTTCGCCGTGGTGCCGTACACCCGCAATCGTGCAGTCGTAGCGTATGGCGCGGCGCGGCACCGCGATTCGCGCCGCGGCGACCGGAGTCGTGGGTAGCAGATCCTCGGAATAACAATCGGCGAGCTGACACGATCTGTAGAGGTCGAGGCTTCGGGTGTGCGTCAGGGCTTCGGCGGCGATCGAGTAATAGCGCCAGATGTCGTGCCGATGGTTGGCCATGCCCCACACACAGGTGCACATGGCCAGCGCGGAGGCCGGGAAGCGCTCGGGCTCGATGTCGGCCGACGGCGTGAGTTGCGCGTTGAGCATCCACACCGAGCGTTCGTAGCACCGCAGGAGGTCGGAACTGGCTATCGATCCCCCGGTCAGCGCCAAAACGCTCTGGGCGCACTCACCATTGCGGAGGTCAGGGCCGATATCGATCCAGTCGTTGACCACCCCGGCGACCATCAAATCATCACGGCCCACCGTGCCGGGTCGGAAAGACAGGTAGTGACCGAACAGCGCTGAGTCACAAGCCTTGTAGTCGCGCCACAGGTCTCGGTCACCGAATACCCACGCCGTCATTCCGGTAGTGGGCTGTGAGTGCAGGGCGGCCTCGCTTCGACGCTTCCGGTCGAAGTACGCCATATCGCACAGCATGTGCGCTTTCCTGGCACGTAATTCCGGGGGCAAGCCCGGCATGTCCCACATACACGCCAGATCACGAAGAACATGATTGGGATGGTCGCTGTCGATCGTGTCCAGGTTGTACTCGAGATAAAATCCGTAGATCAAGGTGCACAGGTAATCCTGGCGCCAGTCACCGTACTCGCCGGCGCTGAGGCCGCCGAGCCAGGCGCCGCAGGCGAACGTCGGGGCGCCCGCGGCCCCTCGCAACCCATACTTTTCCGACACCCGCCGCCACGATGGGTGCGAACAGTTGTCCAGGCCAGCTGACTTCGTGCTTCTCCCAGCGTTGGCCCCGTACCGGGCGCGATCGATAATCTCGCGGACGATTCCGTCCTCGCCGGTGACAGTGACTGGACGGACCAGCCCTCGATCGGGGGCGCCGGCGAGGGCTGCGGCACCGCGAGCGCGGATCCCGTCGATGTGTTCTTGTACCGCGCAACCATTTTCGACGATTTCACTGCATTCTCGGGTTCTGGCCTCGAATGCCCGGCCGAATACTCGGGGATCGGTGCGCATGGCCATTCTGATACCTTGCGGGTCATAGCCGCACTTCGGCGCATGGTCTGCTCCGGCGCCGGAGCATCGTAGCTCCTTCCGCAGTCGGGTGAGGTGATCCCCGAACGGCGAATCCTCGACCGCCGTTCGCGGCCGGAGCACGTCCAGCAGAGCGTCGTCGAACGGCGTGCCCGAGTGCTCGCCGGGGCCAAGCCCCTCGGCGCGGAGCCGCTCGCCCAGTGCAGGCGCCGCACCCTGGGTGCGATTATCCTTGCCAGGCATCACTTTCCTCCCCCACGGCGGTTGGTTGTCGGCGATCGGGCGGCTCGACGTAGGAGCCGGGAGCGTAGCGTCGGCTGGTCCGCTGGTGCCAGGTGTTGCAGCCTTGAATGTTGATGCTCAACGCTGTGGAGTAACGTTCGGCGGTGTCCTGCCACGGACCGAAGTCGGGCAGGTTCTGTTGCAGGACAATGAATTCTCGCAGGGTGCAGTCGTGCAGCTCCATTGCGGCGTACCAGGCGTCTTCGTAGCAGATCGCCTGTTCACGGGCGAGGACGGCAACGATGTTGATGACGTCGCCATGGCGGGTGAGTTCGCGGGGAAACGAGTAGAAATCGTTCTGCAGACCTACCAATGCGCTGACGAGTTCGTGTAGGCGCCGGATGTGCGGGTGGGTGAGGACGGACTCGGGCAGGTCGCGGTAGTCGTGCTGGAGGGCGGTGTACTCACAGTATGGGATGACGCCGGCGGTGTGGATGCGTAGGGCCGTGTAGACCGGCAGCGGCGGCGGGGTGTCGATAGCTTTCCATTTCTTCTCGTCGGCGTAGGCGGTGACGAGGTGGTCGATGGCGGCGACGAAACGGTCGTAGATATTTTCGGGCACGTCGGCTGTGCGGGCGTCGTCGTGAACAGCGCGGAATTGACGGTAGAAGCCGGGCTCGCCCGGGCCGGGGGTGATTCGGCCGCGGAGGCAGTCGCGGATTCGGTCGGCGACGGCGAGAGTCTCGTCGCGGCCGGTGCGGTCGAGGTAGTCGTCGAGGATGGCCCCGAAGCAGGTGTAGCGGCTGGGCGGCAGCTGTTCGGCGTAGGTCAGGTAGGGCATCGAGCATGCGGACAGGTCGGTGAAACGGTGGAGTTTGTGCCGTCCTCTGTCAACGGGGTCGTTGAACCGGCAGTCCTGATCTATCCACCGATCTGCTTCTATGCGTAGCTGTTCGAGGTAGGCCGGGATAATGTCGGGGAAGGGATATTTCGGCCGTGGGAAGTCGGCGAATATGTCATACAACTGCGATTCACACATTCCGCGCTGAACGCGGGGAGCCCGGTCCGGCATTATATGCTCCTCGAGACTGTGGGCGGCCGTTGCCGAGTGGCGCATATGACGGCCAGCGCCCGATAGTCGGCTGCGGCTTCTGCGCCGAAGAGTGCGGCCTCGCACTGTCTGTCGAATCTATTGTCGTCCGGCAACCGCCCGAACGAACGGCAGCCTGCGCATATGGACAATTCCGCTCGCGCATATCGGAGGGCAATCAATGCTACGCGACCTGGGGGCCGGTCCGGACGACTCGAAATCAGAGTGCATTCTGGACCGCGGTGCGCAGTACGGCCGCCTTCTCCGGTCCTCCGACGATGTGCAGTTGGCGGATGAGGCGATACAGCTGGCGTTCGATTCGCGCCGAGCGAATTTCGGCAGTGATCGCCAACGCGTGCTCGGCGACGTCGAGCGCTCGGTCGAGATCACCGGTCCGCGCCAGCGCGACGGCAAGGAGGGCCAGGCTGCGGCCGAGAGCGCGGCGGTCTTCGGGAGGCCAATGCGGTAGTTGGGGTTCGAGGATTTCGATGGCCTGTGCGGGGCGGTCCAATTCGATGAGACAGTCCGCCGTTTCCATGGCGATGTAGTCGGTTGTGCAATGGTGGGCGAGGTCGCCGCTGTCGGCGTCGGGATGTACCGCGTGCCGGGCCGCTAGATCGAGGGCACGAAGGCAGTCGTCGGTATTGCCGATTCGGGCATGCCCGTGGGCGAGTTGGCACAACGCCATAGCGCGCTGCCGGTGTGTCAGTTCCGCCGGGGCGCGCAGAGCAGAGCGGGCGAGGTCCACCGTCGTATAGCCTTCATCGGCGTCCGCGGCCAGACTGCTCTGTCGCGCACGGATATACGACAGCAGTTGATAGTTGCGCGCCCGCTGGGCCAGACGCCCGGCACGCGCGGTCCACCGGATGGCGTCGGGCAGATTTCCGGCATCCTGATGCAACCAGCCGAGAAACTCGTCGAAGCGCGCTCGCACGCCCCGCAGTTCCGCACGGGTACCGGCATGGCCGCTGTGTTGGAGATGTTCGATGAACTTCGCCTGCTGGGTGACGATCGGCAACAGCGCACGCGAACCAGCGAGCCGGTCCGCGAGCACGTACTCGTCGAGAGTCGCCAGCAGCGAATCGGCCAGTCCAGGTTCCGAAGCCGATGCGACGGTAGCGATCTCGGCGCCGTTGCGAAGTTGCAGCGGTTCCACTACCTGCAGAGGCGGTGCCGGATCGTCGGGCTCGAACCACAGCAGTTCGGCCGGTACACCGAGCGTGCGTGCGTAGTGGGTCAGTTTGTCCAGATCACGGACGCGATGCCGGCCGTTCTCGATTCGGCTCAGTTGCCCCTGCGTGATCCCGAGTTCGTGCGCGAGCGCGGTTTGCGGAACGGGCCGAGATCCGTGCGCTTCGTGGCGCCTCCACGCACGCAGCACGGCGCCTATATCTCTGTCCCGCAGGGCATTACGAATCTCGCCGCTCCGCCAAGCCGCTGCCGGCAGTTGCGGTAGCCCCCGACCGGCCCGGCCACAGGCAGCACAGAATGATGCGCCGTTGTCCCGCGCCAGCCGCGTCGCACAGCGCATACATGTCCGAGAATCGGTGTCGGTTGTCGATCGGACAGTCCCTGGGTTCGTCACATCGATACACCAGCCTCACCGGTACTCATATCCATCGTCGTAGAGCGCCGCCCGTTCTCCCTATTATGTTCTCGATATTGTTCGGCCGACAACTCAATAGTATGCGGCCGACGATGCGAATGCCCGAGATCGCGAGTGACGTATAAGAAATATGCGACGGACGCATACCATTGCCGTGTTCGAAGCGACAAATAATACCGACCGGCAGTTCGCCTCTCGCCCTCCGTGTAATCACCGCTCACACGGACGCACCCGGAATCTCTTGTCTCGACGGCTACAAAGCGCCGTGCAGAGTGATGCGAAGTTCGGCCGCGTGGTCGTGCGCTCCGGTCGCGTGCAGTTGCCGGACCAGCCGGTAGAGCTGGATTTCGGTTCGCGCGGAGTGGGTTTCGGCTACGACCACGAGGGCGTGCCGCGCGACCTCGACCGCCCTGTCCGGTTCGCCGATGGCAGCCAGGGCAATGGCGAGGACAGCCAGGCTCCGGCCGAAATCGCGTCGATTCTCCGGGCGCCAACCCGGCAATCGCGGTTCCAGCGTATCTATCGCCTGTACAGGGTGCCCGATATCGATCAGACAGTGCGCCGCTTCCATGGCGACGTAGTCGGGTGTGCAGTGCCGCGCGGGATCGGCGGCTTCGCCAGGTCGCGCGGCGTGCAGAGTCGCCCGGGCCAGAGCACGGCGGCAATTGTCGACATCACCGAGACGGGCGAATCCGCGGGCGAACTGACACTGCGCCATCGCAAGGTGCCGGTGCGTCAGATCCCCCGGATCGTGCAGTGCCACCCGGGCCAGGTCGAGCGCCTCGTACGCGTCCCCCGCGTCGGCGGCGACGCTGCTCTGCCGCAGACGGCTATAGGACAGAAGATGGTCGTCCCCGGCTTCGCGGGCGAGCGCCGCGGCACGAGCGGCCCATTCCGCCGCGGCGGAGAGGTTTGCGGAATCCTGGTGTAACCACGCGAGGAATTCGGCGAATCGAGCGTGCACAGCGCGCAATCCCGAACGGACAACGGCGCTGCCCGACTGCTCGAGGTCATCGATGAACCGCTCCTGCTGCGTCACGACCGGAAGCAGCGAGGACGATCCCGCGAGCCGGTCGGCACGCACGTACTGGTCGAGCGTGGACAGCAGCGACTCGGCGAGGACCGGTTCGGGTGCGCGGACAGAGGTCGCGACGAGGGCACCGTTCGGTAATCGAAGCCGCTCCGCAGCCGGTTCCGCCGGTGCTGCGGCGGCGTCCAGTTCGAACCACAACAACTCGGCCGGGGCACCGAGTACCCGCGCGTAATGGCTGAGCTTGTCGAGGTCTCGAACCCGATTGCGGCCGTTCTCGATTCTGCTGAGCTGGCCTTGCGTGATGCCTAGCGCGCGAGCGAGCACCGTCTGCGGGACCGGCCGGAGACCATGGATCTCATGGTGCCGCCACGCGCGCAACACAGCGCCGATGTCCTTGCTATGCAAGGCGTTACGCATCTCGTCGGTGCGCCACGCCGCCACCGGCAGCTGCGGAACTCGATGCGGTCGGCCGTATGCGGCCCGGTGTGCGGTCACTCCGTCCTGCGCGAGAGGTGACTCGCGTCGCGCGTGGGAACGAAACCCGTTGCCGGGCCGATCTTCTGCCGCACCGCTACGATCCGACATCGCGGCGTGTCCGATGCGCATGGTTTCCGATAGCGTCATCTCCCGAACCGATCTTGTCCTGGCCCCTTCTCGGCGTGCGGAGATCTCCGCCGCCCGCAGTATTGAGTTCACAAGAGTGCACGTACGAGTAATAGCCCAAATCTATCGGAAAAACCGGAAAGCGATCGAAACGTCATCCGAGCCGAACCGCGGGGGGCGAGTCGAATCTACGTGCGAGACTGGACCATTCGGTCCGCTGGGGCGAATCTTCCCTGGAAGAACCTCAGTACCGAGGGTTCATGGGTGAAGGTCAGGCCGCTGGTGATCGTGTCGCGGGCGTTGTGCACATTGATGACGCTGTCGGCGACGAAGTCGATATGACCGCGGGTATAGACCCGGCGCGGGATGGTCAGTCGTACGAGTTCCAGTTTCGGGTAGCAGTGGTCGCCGGTTGCCGGGTCGCGCCCGGCGGAGACGGTGCCGCGTTCGGCGGTACGGGTCGCGGAGTCGAGATAGATGGCGGCGGCGAGGGTTTGGGCGGGAAACTCGGTTCGAGGGACGTGTTCGAGGGTGGCGGTGGCATCGAGGCAGACGGCGTGTCCGCCGAGGGGCCGCATGACGGGAACACCGGCGGTGATGAGTCTGTCGCCGAGGTAGGCGACCTGTTCGACGCGGGCTCGGATGTTGTCGTGCTCGACCGACTCCTCGATGCCGCGGGCGACGGCTTCCATGTCACGGCCGGCCATTCCGCCGTAGGTATGCAGCCCTTCGTAGACGACCACGAGATTGCGTGCCTTCTCGGCGAGGTCGGGATCCCGTACGGCCAGCCAGCCACCGATGTTCGCGTAGCTGTCCTTTTTGGCCGACATGCAGGCACCGTCGGTGAGATCGCAGATTTCAGCGAGAATGCGGGCGATGCTGTGGTCGGCGTGCCCTGGTTCGCGTTGCCGGATGAACCAGGCGTTCTCCACGGCGCGGGCGGCGTCGAGGATGATCGGGATTCCGTGTGCGGCGGTGAGTTCGCGTGTCTCGGCGAGGTTGGCGAGGCTGATGGGCTGCCCGCCTGCCATATTGACCGTGGCGGCGAGCGAGACGTACGGGATGTTCTCGGCGCCGACGTCTTTGATCAGGCGATCCAGTTTCGTGAGATCGACGTTGCCCTTGAACGGGTGTTCGTCGGCAGGGTCGTGGGCCTGACCGATGATGACGTCGTGAAAGGTGCCGCCGTTGAGTTCCTGATGGGTGCGGGTGGTGGTGAAGTACATGTTGCCCGGGATGTGGCTGCCGGGTTTGACCAGGATGCGGGAGAGGATGTTCTCGGCGCCGCGTCCTTGATGGGTGGGGATCACGTGGGGGTAGCCGTAGTACTGCCGGATCGTATTCTCGAGCCGGTAGAAGCTGCGCGAACCGGCGTAAGCTTCGTCGCCGATCATCATGTCCGACCATTGCCGGTCGGACATCGCGTTGGTGCCGGAGTCGGTGTAGAGATCGATGAAGACGTCGGCGGCGCGCAGCAGGGAGGTGTTGTATCCGGCATCGCGCAACGCTTCCCGGCGTTCCGCCGGGGTGGGCAGCCGGATCGGCTCGACCATCTTGATCCGCCACGGTTCGGGTGGGTAGGTCGGGTGCATGGTCTTCCTTCGCCGTGTGGTCGGGGTCAGCGCTTACGGGCGACGAGAACACCGTTGGCGCCCAGGCCGTTGAACGAGTGGACCTCGACGGTGTCGAATCCCGCGGCGTCCAGCTGGTCGGTGTACTCGGCCACGGTGTAGTTGCGTCCCCAGGTTTCGATGAGCATGTTCAGACTCATCAACGCCGCCAGCGGCGGGCCGGTCTTGTCATCGGCGACGAACGACTCACAGATCAGCAAATAGCCTTGTGCCGGTAAGGCTTTGGCGCACGCGCCGAGGATTTGTTCGATCTCGGTCTCACCCCAGTCGTGGAGGATGTTCGACAACAGCACCGCGTCGTGGTCCGCCGGCAGCGAGTCGGTGAAGAAGTCGCCGGAGACGATGTCGATGCGCTCGGCGAGTCCGGCCTCGGCGACCGGTGCGTGGGTGAGGTCGCAGACGAACGGCAGATCGAACACGGTGGCGCGCAGTGCCGGAAATCGGTGGCACAGTTCGATGTCGAATGCCGCGCCTCCGCCGCCGACGTCGAGCAGCCTGGTAATGGGTGTGAAATCGACGGTGTCGGCGAGCAGTGTCGCGGTGTAGCGGGACAGTGAATACATGCCGTCCCAGAATGTCTGCACCATGATCGGATCGTCCGGGGCGAACAGTGTTTCCTGCTTCTCGACGCCCCAGCTGGTCGGGTGGTTGCCGCGCAGCGAGGCGGCGATATGTTCGTAGGCGGGGTATTCGTGGCGGTCGACCACCTTGATCCAGCCACCGAAGTAGTGCGGGCGGCCCTCCACCAGGTACTGCTCTGCCAGCACGGTATTGCTGTAGTTGCCGTCGGGATCGCGTTCCAGCAGGCCGATTCCGGTGCAGGCGGTGAGCAGGAGTTCGGCCGGCCGCGCGGCGATATCCTGCCACGCGGCGAATTGCTCGATCGTGGCGGTGCGCCCGGACAGCCAGGTGAACAACCCGAGCTCGTCGGCGAGCGCCAATGCCTTGAATGCGTAGACACCGGAGGTGAGCTCCATCAAAGGCACCGGAGTGACGAGCGGTTGTGTGTCGGTGGTCATCGGTTCTCCTGACCGTCGAGTTTGCGGGCGAGGGTGACGCCGTCGGCGAGTGGGAGCATCACGATGTCGGTGCGCGAGTCGGCCGCCGCGTGTTCGTTGAAGGCGCGGATGGCGGCGGCATTGCCCTCGGCGGCGGCGTTCACGACCTCGCCGCCGTAGAAGACGTTGTCTACCACCAGAATTCCGCCGGGACGGATTCTCGGGACCAGCTGCTCCCAGTAGTCGATGTAGCCGGCCTTGTCCGCGTCGACGAACGCCAGGTCGACGACGGATTGCCGGGGCAGCAGCGCGAGAGTGTCTATCGCGCGGCCCAGGCGCACGTCGATCCGGTCGGCGACACCGGCTCGCTCCCACGCCTTCCGGGCCACATCCGTCCAGTCCTCGCGCAGGTCCATGGTGATCACCCGTCCGCCGGCGCGCAGACCGCGCGCCAGGCACAGCGTGGAATACCCGGTGAAGGTGCCGACCTCGATGATCGTCCTGGCCTTCACCAACCGTGCCAGCATGGTCAGCAGCGCGCCCTGCTGCGGCGGAATCTGCATCTCCGCCACCTCCCCCAGCCGGGCCGTTTCCGAGATGAGATCGGCCGCCACCTCGTCCGGTGGACATCCATGGGCCAGCATGTACTCGTGCAGGGCATCGGTCAGCGCGACCGTTTTTGCCGCACCCGTGGTCATACCCACGACCTCCTGGCCGCCTGGATGCCGAACGAGGACGGGAGCAGCGCCTCGGCGTGTTCGGTGAGCAGATCGGGGGCCCGGAACTCGAGGTCCGCGATGGCCTGGTGGGCGCGGTCTGTGCTGTTCGCCGACACCGGGACGGTGTGCGGGTAGAGCCCGTGCCGCTCGAGGTCGTAGAGGACCGCTCGGATCCGGTGATACAGCTGGGCGTTCACCGACCGGCGGCAGATGCTGCGGCGCCGGGTGCCGAAGAACTGGTCGTACAGTGTCGTTTCTGCGCCGGTGGGGCCCTGCCTGGGCGAGCGCCCCGCGCGGCGCAGCAGCGACGGCCCGTCGGGCACCAAGCGGGCCGCGACCGCCATGTGTACCCGCTGCTGCAATCGCCACCGCACGGTCCAGGAGTGGGCGCACCGTGAATCGCGCGCGGTCATTCGCCGGGCCAAGCGGGGAAGGGGCTGGTAGTCGACGGCCCATTCGCCGCTGAACGCCGGATGCTGTCGGCACATGGCCGGGCGTACGGTCCGGTGGTATGTCTGCGGTGAGCAGCTTCCGGTGTACAGGAACATCAGCGTGCCCAGGTCGGCCAAGCCGGCACAGTCGCCCGCCGCGGCGCTCGTCGGCACCGTTGGGCGCTCCGCCGCGCGGTCGGTCCCGGTCGCGCCACAGGAGCACGCCGCGCCCTCGAGATGCCGCCGTAGCGAGTCTGCCAGCAACCTCCAGGCGATGAACGCGATCTGGTGGCCGATGATCCATCGGAACCAAGCCAGGCCCGGTAGATCCCACGCCGGTATCGCCGCGCCCCAGCCTCGGTGCGGGCCGATCCTGCCTTCGAGGCGATCGTGGAACACCGACGAGCCGCACCTGCACGACTCCGCCGAGCACTCCGTCAGTTCTTCTGTGACAGTAGGCATTTCGAGAGTCTCGACATGTGGTAGCGGCACCGGTTCCGGGTACGCGACGCGGCTCCCGGCCGACAGCGACGATCGCTTCGCGCGTGAGGGTGTGTGAAATTTCGACACCATCTGACAGGTCCTCCCTTTCGGCGTGACATGGGTCGAACAGTTCAGCGAGAGCACGAACCACGACAGGTGTCGCTCTCAGACAGGTATGCGGCCCATCGCGAGGAGTTCGGTCATCGCGGGCCCGCCCGCGTTGCAGGTCGTCCCGCCGTCGACAGTGACGCAACTGCCGGTCACCAGGCGGCTGGCGTTGCCCGCCAGGTAGATCACGGTGCCGATGATGTCCTCCGGCGCGCCCCACCGGCCCATCGGTACCGCGCGCATCAGTTCGGCGGACGCTGCGGCATCCCCGGCGAACTGCCGTGTCAACTCCGTGTCGACCCAGCCCGGCGCGACGGCGTTGACCCGCACCCCCACACCGGCCCATTCGGTCGCCAGCGTCCGGGTCAGCGAGATGACGGCTGCCTTGGCCGCGGCGTACGGCGACAGCGCCGCGACACCGGCGAGGCCGGCGATGGAGGCGACATTGATGACCGACCCGCCGTGCCGCACCAGGTGTGGCCCCGCGGCGGCACAGACGTTCACCGTCGAGTCGAGGTTGCTGTGCACCACGTGTGCCCAGTCCCCGCCCGACAACTCGAGGAAGGGTCCGATGTGGGCGAATCCGCCGACGTTGTTGACCACGATATCCAGAGCGCCGAATTCGTCCACGAGTTCGGAGACCATGCGCTGCGTCGGCGCGGGTTCGGTGGTGTCGCAGGCGAATACGAGCGCCCGCCGCCCGAGCGACTCGATGTCGGCGGCCACCTGCTTCAGGGGATCGAGGCGGCGCGCTACTACTGCGACGTCGGCGCCCGCATCAGCGAGGCCGATCGCGATCGCTCGGCCGATGCCGCGCGAGGCGCCGGTCACGAGTGCGGTCTTGCCTTCCAGGCCGAACAGTTCGGTCAGTGGCATATTCGTTTCTCCTTCCGAGTGCGAAGGCACATCCGGTGGCTGGGATTCGGGCTGCGGAGGACTCATCGAGCCAGGTCCGGGAAGTCGAATGCCGCAGCGAGGTCGGCGGCGTATGGCATGAGGCTCTCGCACAGAGCGTGGCGCTGATCCCAGATGTGGTCGGCCAGGGGCCTGGGCGCACACTCGAGTTCGCCGAGGATGCCCGCGTGCTTCTCGACCCAGGACAGCCCGTGGAGACACAGGAGCAGACCGACCGGTTCGGGCGCGGCCTCGTGCGCGTCGGCCAGGGTCTGCAAGACGATGCGATCGGAATGGGCTGCCGCCGTAGCCTGCGCGAGCGGGAGGTTGTCGTTCCAGGCGGTGAAGGGATCGCATCCGTCAGCGCGAGCGGCGTCTACTTCGACTGTGAGCTTGCGCCGGAACCTGCGCTCGACGGCCTGGGCCATCGACAGCCAACTCCGGGGGGCGGTCAGGTCCGTGACGGCTTCGATGTCTCGGTCGATGATCTGCTGGTGCTCGGCCGCGTCGTACAGAGTGTGCGCGGTATCCATCAGGATGAGGTCGTTGTCGCCGCCCGCGGTCCCGTACACGTGCGCCCACCCGTGAAAGGCGTTGAGGCGGTCGTGCCCGGCGAAGCCGTTCGCACCGCAGTGGGCACGACAGCTCGAGACGACCTCGGCGCACAATCGCGTTGCCGCGGCTTTCAGCAGCGGCAGCTCGCGGTCGACCGCCGACCACGGCGCCCAGGTCGATTCGGTGGCTGTGGTCGCGGCGGGACGCTCGCCGTGAGCGTGCTCGGCGACGATGGCCAGTACGTAGGCGGTGGCGAGACTGCCGAGGACTGCTTCGCGTACGGTGCGGTACCGAAGTAGCGGTTGTTCGGGCGCGAGTCGTCCCATGGAGAGACGGTCGGCCGTGTGCGAGTGGAGGATTCGTGCGGCGCCCTGGGCGATACCCGCGGCGGCCGCGATGATGCTGCGCCACACGTGCGGCGCTCCCGCGCTCATAGTGCTCGCCCGGCGGGCGTCGGTGCCAGGAAGAGGATCGCGAAATGTGCCGTCGGCGTCGAGAGTTGCGCCGCCCGACAGCCAGGCGTGCCGTGGCAGCCGCAGGCCGTGGAGCCCGACGTAGGCGTAATCGGACGCGAGCGCGAAGGTGTCCGGCGCGGGATCGATCTCGACCCCCGGTAGAACAGCGCCGGTGGCATCGCGCAGCGGGACGATAAAAGCGAACATGCCCCGTTCGACGCCGTCGACGACCAGTTGCGCGTACACGGCACCGGTTTTCGAAACCCCGGGGCTTGCGGTGTTGTTCGGGAACTTCCGGGCGGCGTTGTCTGGGGTGTCCAGGATGAAGTCCCCGGTCACCCGATCGAAAGTCGCCCGGGTACGCAGGTGCAGGTGGCTGCTGCTGCGATGCGAGCACTCGCTCATCAGAGCGGCACCGAACGTCTCCATCGACTCGAGGGCAGCCCGGATCTCCCGCAAGCCGGCATGGTCGTTGTTCGGATCGTTCTCGACGATGGGCGCGAGGACCAGGGCGTAATGCACCAGGCAGACATGGAACAACACCGGATCGGCGACCGCGAGCCGGCTCAGCAAGGCCGACAACATCCGTGGCTCGGCCAGCAACTGCTCCGCACTCGGCGCGACCCGGGCGGCGTGCCGGGCTCTCGCGTAACAGAGGTCCAGCCGGTCGTACAACGCGGTGCCGCTCGGCCAATAGAACGCGGTGGCGGGGACGGCGTCGTGTAGCCAGGGCGGAGCCGTCGCCGCGGGCTTGCGGCCCAAGAGGAAGCGCTTCGGATCGGATCGGCGAAGCGTGGGGTCCAGTTGTCGTTCGTCGGTCTTCATGATCGTTGCCTCGAACCTGCCTCGATGGATTGTCGTGCTCGCGCACCGGTCAGCCAGGAGACATCTCCGGTGAGTGGGGTGAAGGTGCGCGCCTGCGGCACAGTGGCGGCGGCGCAGCGCGACAAAGCGTCACCCGCGCCGAGTTCCACGAACATCGTCGGCGCGTGCGCGGCGACATCTCGGAGAGTCTCGGGCAGATGTACCGGCTTGATCACGCAGTCCGACAGTGCCTCGTGGAGGTCGTCCGCATCGGTGTAAGCACGTCGGCGCACCGGGGAGTGGACCGGTACCCGCAACCGACGCTGCCGGATTCCACGAATGCCCATCAGAAAGCGATCCGCGACGGCTCCGAGGTCGGGGTGATGTGAGGCGTACGGAACGGGCAAGGTGACCAATTGCCGCTCCGTCGGTGCGGCCAACAACGCCTCGATCGCCTCCGTCGGGCCGCTGACGATCGTCTGCTTCGGCGTATTGACGCAGGCGACAACAAGTTTGGGGTGGCCCACCGCACTCAGCAGTCGGCGCGTGTCGCGCTCGGACGCATTGACGAGCACCATGGCACCCAGGCCCTCGACATCGCGGAAAGCGACGTTGAGCGCACAGACGGCGCGGGCCCCGTCCGAGATGTCGAAAACTCCGGCGCACACCAATGCCGCGATTTCTCCGAAGCTCTGCCCGACGATATCGCGGGGTCGCACACCGATCGACGTGAGAAGATCGTTCAGCACCACCGATATCGCGTAGTTGGCGAGCTGCGGCAGGCCGGGCCGGGGCGCGACCCGTGTCTCGGTCAGCAGCACTTCGCGAAGGCCGTGACCCGCCTCGCCGGCTGCTTCCTCGATCTCGGCGAGTATTTCCTCGATCCCGGCACGCCGTTCCGCGGTCGCCCGATGGACCCGCGCAAGCGCTCCTCGCGGGTCTGCGCCTTGGCCGGGGACGAGGAAAACCGCTGTGCTCGAATGTTTTTCGGCGTTCTTGTTCATCGCTGCTGCTCCTGCCCGTCGACTCCCCACGTCAGAACGGTGCTGCCCCAGGTCAAGCCGGCGCCGAACCCTACGATGAGAATGCGGTCGCCGAGCGAGAGCCGTCCGTCGGCCTCCGCCGCTGCGAGCGCGTACGGCACCGAGGCAGCGCCGATGTTTCCGACGTCGTCTCCGATGATTACCAGCCGGTCTGTGTCGAGCCCGGCCTGAGAACATGCCTGCTGCAGCAGGAGCGGGTTGGGTTGATGCGCTACCACGACGTCGATCTCGCTCGCGGCGAGGCCGGACCGCTCCAGCGCTTCGTGGGCGAGTTTGGGAAAGACCTCGAGAATGAACTCACGGACAGCCCTGCCATCCATGTGGATCGAATGTTGGCCGCCACTGACGGTTTCGGCGGTCGCGGGGTGTCTGCTACCTCCCGCCGGGATCAGTACGTCACCGGCGTGGCGCCCGTCCGAGCCGAGTTCGATTCGGCCGAACCCCGAACCCGGCGCGACCGAACCGAGGATGGTCGCACCCGCTCCGTCTCCGAAAAGCGAGGCGGTCGCGCGGTCCGAGGCGTTCAGGAAGTGCGAATACGCCTCCACACCCACCACCGCAGCGACGCTTCCCTGACCTTCGGCACGCAGCCAGTCGACAGCCACCCTGGTGCCGAACAGCCAGCCGCTGCACGCGGCGGAGACGTCGAAAGCGACAGCGCGCGAAGCGTTCAACTGGGCTTGCACACGGCATGCGGTCGACGGACCCAGCTCGTCCGGGGTCGACGTGGCCAGCACGAGTAGATCCAGATCATCTGGTCCGAGGCGGGCGGCCGACAGCGCCCTGCCCACAGCGGCACGGGCGAGATCGGATGCCGCCTGGCCCGGTTCGGCGACATGGCGACGACGCACACCGGTCCGTTCGGCAATCCACCGCGCACTCACGCCCGCGCGCGCCGCGACTTCCTCGTTCGTACGCACCCGGTCCGGCACGAATCCACCGACACCGAGGACACCGATATCGTCGTGGCTGTCGTTCAGTCCGTCGTATCTTCGGATGGGCGTGTTCGTAGTTCTCTGCGCGTCAATGTCGTGCATCGTGATCTCCTCGCGTCGATCGACTGCATGACCGTGCTGTCGGTCTCCTCGACTGTGGCGGACTCGGCCATGGATCCAGCATCGCCGCCCGAACCCGTCCGATCGAAGTGGTTGCGGCGCATAATGTTCAAGCGCGCGACGCATAGAATGTCTCTTCACGACCGCCCGCCGAGACGGCCGAGACGCTGTGGACCGTGTTGCCCGGGGAGCACTGAGCCGGCGGCCGCACGTCCAGCGCAGTGCCCTGGAATGCGCGGACCACCAACAGGCCAGCGACAAGCGGCGATTGCCGCCAGCCCACGCATCGCGGCGCCAGGTGGGGTGTCAGCGCGTCCGGTGGACGACGGAGTGGGCCAATGCGGCCAGGTCGGTGCTGATCACATCGCCGGGAAGCGCCGAGACGGCGGTGCGCACCAGCGTGTCGGCGTGCCGTTCACAGCGTCGCAGGCACCCTTCCGACTCCATCAGGCGCGCGAGCCGCGTGGCGTGGGCCTGTGATATCGGTGCACTGCCGCGGAACAGACGCGAAAGTTCCTGTCCCGCCGAGGTTTCCGATTCCATAGCGGTGAGTATGGGGAACGAGCGCTTGCGACGCATCAGGTCCGCGCCGACCGCCTTGCCGGTCCGTGCGGGATTCCCCCAGATGCCGAGGATGTCGTCGGTGATCTGGAATGCCAGACCGATGTCTCGGCCGAAGGTGTCGAACGCGTCGAGAGGCGCCGTTTCACCGACCGCGCTCAGCGCGCCCAGCGCGCACGCGCAGCCCATCAGCACCCCGGTCTTGGCGGTGGCCATGGTCAGGTAGTCGTCGATGCCGACGTGGCCGCCGGCTTCGAAAGCGCAGTCCTGACATTGCCCGCGGCACACGTGCACCGCCGCGAGCTCGAGCCGCGATACTGCCGCTTCGGCGATTTCGGCGTGGCGGTCGCCGGCCAGCACACGAACAGCCATGGCGTGCAACGCATCACCCAGACAGATCGCGGCCGGAGCACCCCAGATATCCCACACCGTCGCGCGACCACGCCGCAGCCGGTCACCATCCATCACGTCGTCGTGCACCAGGGTGAAGTTGTGCAACAGTTCCACCGCGACCGCTGCTGGTAGCGCCGCGGCCGCCTCCGCCCCGCACGCCGTTGCCGAGGCGAAAGCCAGTGCCGACCGAAATCCCTTGCCCCACCCGCTGTGTGTCGGCTTACCCTCCCGATCGGCCCAGCCGAACTGGTAGAGCCCCATGCGTCGTAAGGGCTCGGGCATAGCGTTCACCGCCTCGCGCAGAGCGGGTTCACAGAGCCGCCGGGCACGAGCCAGAATGCCGTCGATCTGGATGCCTGTTGCCAATGTCCCGGTCATTCGACTCGCCGCCGCC
This sequence comes from Nocardia thraciensis, assembly GCF_054782435.1. Lineage (NCBI taxonomy): Bacteria > Bacillati > Actinomycetota > Actinomycetes > Mycobacteriales > Nocardiaceae > Nocardia > Nocardia thraciensis. Next base: position 143,696 of record NZ_BAAGSM010000021.1, on the reverse strand, counting down.
CCTACTCGTTACGTTGTACGCCTCGAAAATTCCGATGCCGGTTCAAGTTTCGACCCACCGTCCGGGCCGTCGAGCGCCTCGGCACGCATGAACACCATGCGCGAGCCACATACCGTCGTCAGACTTCGTCGCGATGTGATCCCGAGGGCGAGCCATGCGCGGCAGGCATCAGGCTTATGAGCCGAAGAACCTTCCGCACGCGGCGTCGATATTCGAGGCTGCTGCAATGATCCCGCCCTCGGCCCGCCTCAGAGAGTTTGTCGTCGCGGCCGTAGACAGGAGGACAGATGCCGACCAACTCGACCCTCCCCCCGACGGCAGATCTGTTCGGAGAGCCGTCCAACGCGTTCGACTTCGGTCGCGGCTGCGCGCATGCGACTCGCCTGATGGGCGAGGTGCGAAACTGGGCCGCCGCACAGAACCTGCACAGCAATGTCATCGAAGCAACCGTGCTCAGCCTCGCGCTGTGTAGCCCGCCCCCGCTCGTGCCGGCTCTCGGTCCGGCCGCGCACACCGCGGTGTGGATCACCGCGCTCGACGATGTCTTCGACGGTGATGAAGCGGTATTCGACCACACCTCCTGCGACGCCGCCACCTTCGTACCCGCGGCGTTCGGCGCCGCTGAGCGCCGAATCGACGACTCGCTCTCCCTCGCACTCCGCGACATTGTCGCCGACCTCGCCCGGCAACCGCGATGGCCGGCGTTCGCCGAGATCTGGTGGCAGCACATCCACGCGACTGTGGATGCGTTCGTATGGGAACGACACCTCCGCTACACCGACGACCCTGTCTCGCTCGAGGACTATCTCGCCCACAGCGCCAGTTTCGCTCTGGGGCCGGTCATCGTCGCATGGTGGGCCATAATCGGCGAGGCGGATATCGCCGACCGCCTGACCACGTTGTCGAACGCCCTGGAACACGCCCAGCTCGCGCTCCGGCTCGCCAACGATCTCGCTACGGCTGACCGTGAGCGCGCCGAGGGCTGCCGCGCGAACGCCCTGCTGCTGGGCGCCCGCCCGCGCGAGATCGACGACCTGATCGACCGGCACACCGCTGCCTGTCATCGACTGCTCGGTCCACATTCGCCGCATCCCGCTGCTGTGTCTCTCGGCCGGCTCCTGGACTTCGATCTCGGGTGGTATCGGACCTCGGATACACGGAACCCGCGATGACCGGCACGTCTCGGCCTGCCCGTCGAATTCACGCACACCAGGGCTCGGCCTTCGATTCTCATTCGTCGGAGAATTTGTCGACCACCTCGGCGGACGTCCTCCTGCGCGACCTCGCTGCGGACCCGTGGGGCTCGGTGACTCCCTCGGTGTACGAGACCGGACGACTCGTCGCCACGGCGCCGTGGCTCCCGCGGCACGACCAGCGAGTGACGTATCTGCTCGAATGGCAGCGCGGCGATGGCGGCTGGGGCCCACCTGATCTCGGTTACTGCTTGGTGCCCTCGCTCAGCGCCGTAGACGCGCTTCTGCGAGTCGAAGGCCGGTCCGACGCGGACGCTGCCGCCGATGCCGGAATCTCCTTCTTGCGGCGAGCGCTCTCCGCGACCGCGCCACCACCGGACACTCCGGCAATCGACCTGATCGTGCCGAGCCTGCTCGAAGAGCTCAATCAGCGACTCTCACCACCACTTCCGATACCTGCCACGATCACCGACCGCCGCCTCAGGGCTGTTCGTCGAGCCGCTCGTACGACGCCGGAATTGCCGACCAAGCTCGCACACGCCCTCGAAGTCCTCGGCCCCGACGCCCGCAGACGCGGCCATCTGTCGGTCAACGGCGCGGTCGGGGCATCCCCCGCCGCGACCGCGGCCTGGCTCGGCAATGCCCGCGACAGTGCGGCCTACGAATTCCTCACCGGCACAGTGCACCGCCATGGCGGCCCCGTCCCTGTCTGTGCCCCCATCGCTACGTTCGAACGGTGCTGGGTGTTGGCTGCGCTGACGCGCGCGGAGATTCCCTTCACCGATCCCGCCGGACTGCTCCACGAACTCGACATCCAGCTCGGACCACAGGGCCTATCCACCGCGCCGGGACTGCCCGCAGACGCCGACACCACGGCCGCCGCGCTGTATGTCCTTGCCAGAAGCGGCTATCGCCACACCCCCGATCCGTTGCGACCGTACGAGCGATACCACAATTACTGCACCTGGCCGGGCGAAGACGGCACCTCGGTCACCACCAATGCTCACGTCCTCGAGACCCTCACCCTCATCGACAACAACTCGGGCACGCTCCCCTCGCCATCGGTCGCGAAACTCATCGACTGGCTGTGCGCCCAACAGCGCCCGGACGGCAGTTGGCTCGACCGCTGGCACGCCTCGCCCTACTACGCCACCAAGGCAGCCGCACTGGCCCTGCACGATCACGAACTCACCGATCCCGCAACCCGGGACGCGGTCCGCCACGCACGGCGATGGATCCTCGACTCACAGCGAGCCGACGGATCCTGGGGCATCTGGGCCGGGTCCGCGGAAGAGACCGCTTACGCCCTGCAGATGTTGATCCAGACCGCTACGTCTCCGGACCCCGAAGTCCACCGAGCGGTCGCCCGCGGCGCGAGCGCCCTCGAAAACGGCGCACTCGCCGCTCCCGCGCTCTGGCACGACAAGGACCTCTACCGACCCGGCAGAATCATCGCGGCAGAAATTCTCACAGCGGCCCACCTCTGCGGTTCCTGGGATGCACGTGGTCGAGGCACCACCACGAGCGAGACACCATGAACAACAAAGCGCTCACCGCCGTGCCGCAAGCTCCCGGCGCCCTCCCGGGTATCGGCCACAGCCCCGCGAATCCTTCGTGACCCGCTGCGGCTGCCGGGTATACCCGCGAACGGCGCTCCCCACTGCGGCCGACGATGTATGCGAGCCACGCATGGGACCCATGCGCAGCAAAGTCTTCCGACTCATACGGCGAGGGCGACATTCTGGAACAACACCAGATGCCGCTATCGCGGCATCGCCCGTATCACCGGAACCACCGCACCGGCGCTACGCCGGATACGGCTGCGGAGGGTAGGGACAGCACTGCCATGACTTCCACCGATACGACGCCCGAACGGGTACTCGGGACGGGCCACGCGCACGGCAAGGTGATCCTGCTCGGTGAGCACACCGTCGTCTATGGAATGCCGGCCATCGCCATTCCTGTGACCGAACTGAAAGTGGACGCGGTTCTTCATACTTCGAGCGTTTCAGCACTGACACAGCTGTCGGCGATCCCGGTGTCGCGGTCGGCCGAGACATCGGAGAGCGGGTTCGTCTGCAACGCCGACACGATCCCGGCCGGGTCCGGCGCGGCGGCGGCGACCGCGGCGGCATTGCGTCGCTGGGATCGGCTAGCCGACAGTGTCGAGGTACGCATTCGCAGTGACGTGCCGTCCGCTCGGGGCCTGGGGTCCAGCGCCGCGGCGGCCGCGGCGGCGGTCCGCGCCGTCGCCGACCGCTACGGCATCCCGCTCGACGAGCGCTCCCTGTACAGCCTCGTACAGGTCGGGGAAACGGTCGCGCACGGTCGCGCCAGCGGTGTCGATGCCGCCGCGGCAATCGCTCGGGGACCGATCCGGTTCGACGCCGGCATTGCCCGGCCGATCCGATCGGCCGTCGATGCCGTCCTGGTGGTGGCAGACAGCGGTGCAGCGGGTAGTACCCGGGCGGCGGTCGACTCCGTGCGCGCCGTCTTGGCGGCAGACCACGCGAACGCCCACCAGATCCTGACCTCGGCGGGTCGGCTCGCCGACGCCGCCACGGCCGATCTGGAGGCGGGACAGATGCCGGCACTGGGGTTGCGGCTCAACGCATTTCAAGGATTGCTTCGCGAATTGAACGTCAGTACACCGCAGTTGGACCGTCTGATAGATGTCGCGCTGCGGGCGGGTGCGCTCGGCGCGAAACTGACCGGCGGCGGGCTGGGCGGATGTCTGATCGCGCTGGCCGAACCGCAGCGCGCCTCGACCGTCCGCGAGGAGCTCGTCGCGGCCGGCGCCGCCCGGACGTGGACCGTGCCGATGACACAGGATTGCCGATGAGTACCTCCGAAACCGCCCACAGCGCCGCCGCTTTCGCTGGACGTCGAGCCGGGCCGGTCGCGATCGCCTATCCGAACATGGCGTTGGTCAAGTATTGGGGCAAGCGCGACGAATCGCTGGTCCTGCCGGTGACCGGAAGCCTCTCGATGACGTTGGACATCTTCCCCACCACAACCCGGGTCACGCTACGGCCGAGGGCGACTGTCGATGCGGTGATCCTGAACGGGCGAGACGCGTCCCCGCAGACTCGCATGCGGGTCGAACGATTCCTCGATCTGGTGCGCGACAAGGCGGGCCGCTCCGAACGAGCGCGGGTGGAAACGAACAACACCATACCCACTGGAGCCGGATTGGCTTCCTCCGCGAGCGGTTTCGCCGCCCTCGCCGCGGCGGCGGCGAAAGCCTACGGGATCGAATCGGACGCCCGGGCGCTGTCGCGGTTGGCTCGACGCGGATCGGGTTCGGCGTGCCGCTCGATCTTCGGAGGATTCGTCACCTGGCATGCCGGGACAGGATTTGGGGCCGCGGCCGACGAGAGCAGTTATGCCGAACCGAGCCATTACGCGGTGGATGCCGCTCTGGTGGTCGCGATCGTCGACACCGGACCCAAACCGTTGCCGAGCCGCACGGCGATGCGCCTTTCGATGATGAGTTCCCCGTTCTACCTGCCGTGGGCCACCGCGACACGGACCGACCTGGAACAGGTCCAGGCTGCGCTCGCTGCCGGAGACCTGGTGCGCGCCGGGCGAATCGCCGAGCACAACGCCCTGGGAATGCACGCGGTACTGCTCGCGTCGCAGCCGTCGATTCGCTACCTCGCGCCGCAGTCGCTGCGGATTCTGAACCGAGTCGACAGGCTCAGGGCAGACGGTATTCCCGCGTACGCCACCATCGATGCCGGCCCCAACGTCGCGGTCCTGTGCGCGCGCCACCATGCGGCACAAGTGGTGGTTGCGCTGCGCGAACTCGACGACCTGGTGTCGATCCGCATCGCGCGCCCGGGTCCGGGCGTGACCGTAACCGGTGGTGACGAACCATGATCCGCCGTGCGGCTCCGGGCAAGCTGTTCCTCGCCGGTGAGTACGCCGTGCTGCAACCGGGGCATCCCGCTGTCGTTGTCGCCGTCGACCGTTGCGTCACAGTCACGGTAACCGAAACCTCTAGCGCGGAAACCACATTCGCCTCGGACCTAGGTGGCGGAACACAGCTGCGATGCGTACGCCGCGACGGCATTCTCATGCCGGAGAGCGGCCACACCCCGGACAATTTCCGCTACGTCCTGTCGGCCACGAATATCGTCGAACGGCTCGTGGCCGAGGCCGGCGGGCAGCCGGCGCCGTTCGCCGCCACCACCAGCGGCGCCGACCTGACCGACGGAGCCGGCCACAAACTCGGACTGGGCTCGAGCGCCGCGATCACGGTCGCCACCGTCTCCGCCCTGGCCGACCTGTATCGCCTGCGACTCGGCCGCAGCGAGCGCTACCGGCTCGCCATGCTCGCCACCGTCGGCGTCGACCCGCGCGCGTCGGGCGGTGATGTCGCGGCCGCCACGTGGGGCGGGTGGGTCGCCTACCGCAGTCCCGACCGTGCCCGCATCGCCGAACTGGCCACCACCGGCACCGTGGCCGAGACAGTGCGCGCCGACTGGCCGGGATTGTCGGTCCGCCCGCTGCCGGCGCCGCACCGCCTCAGCCTGCTGGTCGGATGGACCGGAAAATCAGCCTCGACCTCGGCGCTGACGCGGCGCACAGGCCCCGGCCACGCGAGTATCCGCGCGCATCCGCGGTTTCTGGTCGAGACGACAGCCTGCGTCGAACGCATCGTCCGGGCGTTGGGCGCCGATGACGTCACCCGCGTCCAGCACGAGATACGCAGAGCCCGAGGACTTCTCGACGACCTCGACGACAGGGCCGATCTCGGGATCCGCACACCCGAACTCGACGCACTCTGCGCCGCGGCCGATTTCGCCGGCGCCGCAGCCAAACCCTCCGGCGCCGGCGGCGGGGACTGTGGCATCGCCGTCATCGACCGCACTCGCCCCGAGCAGGCCACCGCGGTCATCGACCGCTGGTCCGCCGTCGGGATCACCCATATCCCACTGCGGGTGTACCACCACCCCAACTCCTCCGAACATCATCCGTTCTGACTCTCACCACTGGCGGCTACGGTCCGCCGTCGTCGGCGACTATGCGCGCCGCACATTCGACGCATGCGCGATTGTGGGTTCTGTCCGGACGCCGAACGGGAGATTCTGGGATCACCGTCACCGATTCCGTGGAAAGAGGCATGAACGATGACCCGTCCGGACTCGATCGGTCACCGCAAGGACGATCATGTGCGGTTGGCGGTCGACCAACACCGACGACGCGCCGAGCACAACGACTTCGATGGCGTGCGTTTCGTGCATCACGCACTGGCGAGCATCGACCGCCGCAGTGTCGACCTGACCGTCGACGTTGCCGGACGTCGTTGGCCGGCGCCGCTGTTCATCAACGGTATGACGGGCGGAAGCGCCCGCACCGGCGAGATCAATCGCGCCTTGGCCGTGGCCGCCGCCGAAACCGGACTGCCGATCGCCGCGGGGTCGATGAGCGCCTACCTGCGCGACCCCGCGGTGGCCGACACCTATCGCGTCCTGCGCACGCACAACCCGCGGGGCGTGGTCCTCGCGAACGTCAACGCCAACACCACGCCCAGCCAGGCTCGGCGTGCGATCGATCTGCTCGAGGCCGACGCGCTGCAGATCCACCTCAACGCGGTCCAGGAGATCGTGATGCCCGAGGGCGACCGCGACTTCGCGCACCGGGCACGGCGGATCGAAGCCATCGCCGCAACCGTGGACGTGCCGGTGATCGTGAAGGAGGTCGGATTCGGCCTCAGCCGCGCCACGGTCGCCCGGCTGGCCGACCTCGGAGTCGCGGTGGCCGACGTCGGCGGACGGGGCGGCACCGACTTCGCGCGCATAGAGAACCGGCGGCGCGACGACACGGGTTTCTCCTATCTCGAAGGGTGGGGGCAATCGACGCCGGCCTGCCTGCTCGACTCCGCCGGCCTCGACCGTATCCCCTTGCTCGCCTCGGGCGGTGTTCGCTCACCGCTCGATGTCGCACGCGCGCTCGCACTCGGGGCGCGCGCCGCGGGCGTGGCCGGGACGTTTCTCACGATCCTGCTCGACCGCGGTACCGACGCGCTCGTCACGACGATCCGGGAATGGCTCGATCACCTCCTCTCGATCATGACCGTCCTCGGCGCCGCGACCCCGCACGCACTCACACGATGCGACCTGATGTTGAGCGGTCCAGTGGAAACCTATTGCCGCACAGCAGGTATCGACACCCGGCCGTTCACCCGCCGCAGCGCCGCGCTCACGCGGGACTGTGCCGCGCCAGCGCACCCGACCGCACCGACTGAGAGGCGGGTTCCGGCATGATCTCCCCGAAGGGCACAGCCACCGACGACCACGCCTTGGTGCCGATGGCCTGGCTCGGGCCACTTCGCCTCGGCGGCAATACGGTCACCGGCGAATTCGACATTCCCCTGGCCACTTTCGAGACACCGCTGTGGCCTTCCGTCCGACGCGGTGCCGCGATATCGATGCTGGTCGATCACGGCATATCGGCGACGGTTCTCGACGACCGGATGACCCGTTCCATCGTGGTGGAGGCCGACGATGCGCAGACCGCCCTCGCCGCCACCGCCCATGTCCGAAACCGGTTGGACGAATTCCGCGACGTCGTCGCCGCGGGCAGCCGCCACGCCCGGCTGATCGACGTGCATCATCAGATCGTCGGGAATCTGCTCTATCTGCGCTTCGAATTCACCACCGGTGACGCTGCCGGTCACAACATGACCACCCAGGCCGCCGACCAGCTCACCGTCCGCCTGCTCGCCGACTTCCCTGGCTTGCGCTACGTGTCGGTGTCGGGCAACTACTGCACGGACAAGAAGGCCAGCGCCGTCAACGGCATCCTGGGCCGGGGCAAGAACGTGGTTACCGAGATCACGATCCCACGCGAGGTCGTCGAGCGTCGACTACACACCACGGCGGCGCGCATCGCCACGCTGAATACCCGCAAGAACCTCATCGGCACCCTGGTCGCCGGCGGAATCCGTTCCGCGAACGCCCATTACGCCAACATGCTGCTCGGTTTCTACCTCGCCACCGGGCAGGACGCCGCCAACATCGTCGAGGGTTCGCAAGGCATCACCCGGGCCGAGGTCCGCGACGGCGATCTCTATTTCTCCTGCACGCTGCCCAACCTGATCGTCGGCACCGTCGGCAACGGCAAACACCACGCCCATGTCGAGCACGCCCTGACGCGTCTGGGCTGCCGCGAGCCGCGACCGCCGGGCACGAACGCTCGCCGGCTCGCCGCTCTCGCCGCCGCCACCGTGCTGTGCGGAGAACTGTCGCTGCTCGCGGCACAGACCAATCCCGGCGAATTGATGCGCGCGCACGCCCAGCTCGAACGCGCTCGCCGCTGACCGTAGAAGGAGAACGGGCAATGGCCAACCAGCACATCGGGATCGGCGACCTGTCAATCGCCACCACCCACTACATGATCGAGCACAGCACTCTGGCCAGCCACCAGGGCGTAGACGTCGGCAAATATCACCACGGGCTCGGACAGGAGGCCATGAGCGTGCCCGCGTCCGACGAAGACATCGTCACGCTCGCCGCAACCGCAGCGGCGCCCCTCCTCGAACGCCACGACACCAGCACCTTGCGCACTGTGTTGCTGGCTACCGAGACCGGTGTCGACCAATCCAAAGCCGCCGGTCTGTACCTGCATCCTCTGCTGGGGCTGCCGCACACGACCCGCATCGTCGAACTCAAGCAAGCATGCTACGCCGCCACCGCCGGCCTGCAATTCGCCGCCGGCCTCATCGCCCGCGACCCCACGCAGCAGGTGCTGGTCATCGCCACCGATATCGCCCGCTACGACCTCGACACCCCCGCCGAGGCCACCCAGGGCGCCGCAGCCGCAGCGATTCTGGTCACCGCCGATCCCGGTATCGCGGTGCTCGAACCGGTCACCGGTGTGCACTCCAGCCACGTGATGGACTTCTGGCGGCCCAACCATCGCACCACCCCTGTGGTCGACGGCAAACTATCGGTCACCAGCTACCTCGACGCCGCCGAGCAAGCCTATGCCGACTACCTGCGTCGCGGCGGCCGCTACCTCGACGACTTCACCGCCTTCTGCTACCACCAGCCGTTCACCGAGATGGCCTACAAGGCCCACCGTCATCTACTCGGCGCGCACGGACGGACCCCTTCCCAGCAGGAGGCAGACAGCGCGCTGACCGCCAGCACGCATTACAACCGCACCATCGGAAACAGCTACACCGCATCGCTGTATCTGGCCCTGGCGTCGCTACTCGACCATCGCCGCGATCTCACCGACCAGCACGTCGGGATGCTCAGCTACGGCTCCGGCTGTGTCGCCGAATTCTTCTGCGCCACCGCCGTTCCCGGCTACCGCGACCTTTTACGTGCCGACGCCCACGACCGCGCGATCACCGCCCGCAAACCCCTCTCCTACGAGGAGTACCGGGCGCTGCACGAATTCCGCATCCCCGCCGACGCCGGACAGCACATCCTGCCCGAGCAGACCGGCGGCCCGTTCCGGCTGGCGGCGGTCGACGGCCACGAACGTATCTACGAGACTCGCTGACAACGCATTCCGACGGAGACGACAGCCGGGCACATGACCACACCGGACAGCATCCGCCTCACCGCGATCGGTACCTACCTGCCCGAAACGCGAGTGCCGAACCAGCCCGCCGCGGCCGCGCTGGGTGTCGCGGACAACGCCCTGCACACCAAGATCGGCATCCGTACCCGCGCGGTCAAACACCCGCGCCAGCGCACCAGCGACCTGTGCGTCGAGGCCTGCGACGACCTTCGCCGGCACGCGAACGTGGACCTCGACGCGATACAACTGCTCTGCGTCGTCACCCAGAATCCCGACCAGCGGATACCGCACACCTCCGCCATCGTGCACGAGAAGCTGGGCTTGCCGAGCGGATGCATGACCTTCGACCTGTCGCAGGGCTGCGCCGGCTATACCCACGGCCTCGCCGCCACCACCGCCCTCGCCGACCGGTACGGGTTCGAGCACGTCCTGCTGTGCACCTGCGACCCCTACACCACCATCGTCGACCCCCACGACCGCAACACCGCGCTGCTGTTCGCCGACGCCGCCACCGCCACCTACCTCACCCCGAAAGCCCCTGGCTACCGGATCGTCGACGGTGACTTCGGCACCGCGCCCGGCACCACGTCCGTACTGCGCTGCGGCACAGAACATCTCACCATGGACGGCCGCGGCGTATTTCTCAACGCCGCCCGCGAGGCGCCGCGCAGCATCGAACGACTGCTCGGCCGCAACGGCCTCGGCCCGCAGGACGTCGATCTGTTCCTGGCGCATCCGGGATCCAAACGCATCATCGATGTGGTACGCGAGGAACTCGGCGTCGACGAGAACAGGCTTCCTTTCGAGATCGCTGACTACGGCAACACCGTCTCCTCCTCGCTACCCCTCATGCTCGCTCCCCGCCTCCACGCCGAGCCACCTCGCACGGTCCTGCTCGCCGGCTTCGGAGTCGGCTTCACCTGGGGCACGAGCCTCATTCGATACACCTCACCGGAACGGAGCAACCCATGATCACCGCGAGCGACATCAGCGCCCTCATGACCGGTATCGACACCGGCACCGAAACCCTCGAACCTCATGTCCCCCTGGAAGACCAGGGCGTGGACTCGATGGACATGACCACACTGCTGACCCGCGTCGAGAAGACCTACGACATCACCATCCCCACCGCCACCGCCGACGAACTCCACAGTCTCGACCAACTCGCCGAGTACGTGAATTCCGTTCGGACCTGACCACCGAAGGGAGACCGAATGACGAAGACTCACAACGAATCTGCGATCGAGGAGATGCCGGCCTTCTACTGCCCGATCGAGCCGGCCATCCACCCTGATGTCGACACTCTCGAGGAGAAAGCCTGTGCGTGGCTGGCAGAATGGAATCATTTCGGCAACGACCCGGCCGGGGTGCGCAAGAGTCGCAGCGCCGAGTTCTACGCCCGGATGACACCACACGCGCGACGCGGCCGTATTCAGATCGCGGTCGAATGGACGTACTGGGGATTCGCTTTCGACGACACCTACTGCGACAACGCTCCCTGGAACACCCGAACCACCGAATTCGCCCGGTTGGCGGGCCGCCTCCTGCGAATGCTGGAATCGCCGGGCTCGGAGATCCCCGAACCCCACGGCGCTCTGCGCCCATTGGCGGACCTGGCGCGGAGGTTCGCCAATGTGGGCACCCCCGTTCAGTATCGGCGCTGGGTACTGGCCCAGCGGGCCTGGCTGACGGGCGTGCTCTGGCAGATCGGGAATCAATCCGACGTGGTCATGCCGTCACTGGACGACTACCTGGCCATGCGAATCAACAGCGCGGCCGGAGAACCGGTCACCGCCATGATCGAGCTGGTCACCGGTCCACAGATTCCGGCGGACGAACTGGAGTCTCCCGCGGTGCGCGCCTGCACGGAGATGGCCCGAATGCTCGCCTCACTGGACAACGACATCCAGTCCTACGCCAAAGACCTCCATCACGACGAAGCCGACCAGAACATCGTCAACGTGCTCGCCAACCAGCGACGCGGCTCCCCGAACGAGGCCGTGCACAGCGCCATGGCCGCCCGCGACCGGATCATGTGCCGGTTCCTGCACCTGCGCGAGAAGACGGCCCCACGCCAATCCACACCGACACGCCGATACCTCGCGGATTTGGGCCATGTGGTGCGAGGAAACCTCGACTGGGGTTTCAGTACACCCCGCTACCAGGTGCCGGGGTCTGCACCGAGTGGCCGATGGGCCGACCAGCCCAGTGACGACAGCACCGAACCACCTGCCTCCACCATCGCCTGGTGGTGGGACCCAAAACTGTAGGCACACAACCGAACCGGGACCAAGAATGGATCACACGCAGCTGAGGAGCCACAGCCTCGATCCTCCGGGTCGGCGTGCCGGGGCGGTCGCCGATGGTTTCACAGATCCGAGGCTCGCGGGCAGAGAGCAGGTGTTGCTTCCGGAGTTCGAAATCCGGCTGCCGTTCGAGGCCAATCCCTTTCAAGACCGCATCACCCCGGTTCGTGACAGGCTGGCCGGCCTGGGTGTCCCCTTGGACGAAACCACTGGCGCCTGCGTTGCGCGAGTCGCATCGTTGATGCATCCACGGATCGGTCTGGTCGATCTTCAACTGGTCGCCGACATCTTCGGCTTCTTCTTCGCCTACGACGACCAATTCGACGGTCCCCTCGGCTGGGATGAAAACGCCACCGCCGAAACAGTGGAGAACACCAAGAGGGTGTTCGCCGGCTATGTTCCCGACCAGACATCCGATCCGTTCGACTACACCCTGATGCACCTCTGGGAGCAGATCCGCCAGCGCGCCAGTGCGGAACTGTGGGAACGTATGGTCACCCACACGCTTGGATGGCTCGACCATTACCGTTGGGAGACCGCCCTGCGTTGTAACCGGCGCATCGCAACAGTGACCGAACAACGCCGGGAACGATTCTGGGCGTCCGAGATGTCGTTCGACTGGGAGTACATCGAACTCACCGACGCCCCTTTCCTGCCGCGGCGATTCGTCCGCCACCCCGTCATCCAGCAAACGCTCACCGATTGCACGCTGATCGTCGCCTGGTGGAACGATATCTGCAGTCTCGCCAGGGAAAACCCCTACAACAACATCGTCTACTGCATTCAACAGGACCGATCCTGTGGACTGCAGACCGCCATCGACATCGCCTATCACACGGTCGTCGACCTGTGCGACACCGTCCTGGCTCGACAGCCGCGTCTCCCTGATCTGCTGGAAACCCTGCGGCTCGACCCCCGTGAGACCTCCCGAGCCCACACCTGGTGGAACAGCCTGCTGCTCAGTACCGGCGGAGCCCTGCGCTGGCACGTGGAACCGACGACCGGGCGCTATTGCCAGCAGCGCCGCCAAAACCTGCCATCGCTCCGGTCGACCTGATCGGCGGACACGGACCAGAAGATGAATAAATTCTCAGATTCGATACCGACCGCGCCGGATGCGTCACCGTTGCTCGGTCACCTGGTACCACTCATCCGGCGACCATTCGCGTTTCTATCTTCCCTCCCGGCGCACGGTGACCTCGTACGGATCCACCTGGGCCCCGCGAAGATCGTGATCGCCTGCGATCCGGAACTGACCCGTCAAATCCTGCTCGACGACCGGACCTTCGACAAAGGAGGTCTCATGTTCGATCGGGCCCGGGAGTGGCTGGGCGACGGACTCGGCACCTGCCCGCACAGTCGGCATCGGCGCAAGCGACGCCTGGCCCAGCCCGCCTTCCACCACGCACGCATGCCCGATTACGCGCACGCCATGGTGACCCACGCTGCCTCGGTGGTCGACAACTGGAGTGCGGGACAGGTCCTCGACATATATTCCGAGATGATGACCATCACGTCCACAACATTCGGCACCGCCATGTTCCACACTGACCTGCCGTCCTGCGTACAGCATCAGACGCTCGTCGACCTCACTGCCCTCATTGCCGGCACGACCCGCCGCATGGTGATGCCCGCCGCGCTGGCTCGGCTGCCGACACCGGGCAATCGCCGGTTCACCCGCGCCAACACGCGGCTGCGCCAGACGTTGAGCGGTATCATTGCCGAACGCCGCGCCAGTGGAGCCGACCATGGCGATCTGCTGTCGGCTCTGATGATCGCCCACAGCCTCGACAGCGACGAACAGGCGATGTCCGACTCCGAACTCATCGACGCAGCGGTGACATTTTTCGGCGGCGGAACCGACTCGACTGCCGCGACGTTGGCGTGGGCGCTGTACCTGGTCGCAACACACCCCGACGTCCGTGAGCGCTTGCATGCCGAGGTGGACGAGGTCCTGGCCGGGCGGCGACCCGAGTACACCGATCTCGACCGACTGGAGTTGACCGGCAGGATTGTCACCGAAACCCTGCGCCAGTATCCACCGGGATCGCTGTTCACACGCTCGGTCACCACCGATACCGAACTGGGCTGCCATTTCCTATCGGCCGGGACCACGATCGCCTACAGTCCCTATCTCATCCATCACCTGCCCGACCTGTACGAAGATCCGAACCGCTTCGACCCGGACCGGTGGCTGACAGGACGCACAAAACCGCCGCCCAGCGGATTTATCCCGTTCTCCGCTGGCGCACGCAAATGCATCGGCGACAGCTTCGGTACGAATGAGGCCACCCTGGCCCTGGCAATAATCGCATCCCGCTGGCGTCTGCAGCCCATCCCCCGTCTGCGAGTCCGCCCCACATTGTCCGTGCCGACAAAGCCCGCCGGGCTACGGCTACGGGTTATCGATCGCGCTGAGACCTGAAGTCGCTCGAGCGGCACGCGGCCCTGGCCGCCTCGCGGGGCCAATCCATTCGCGGCGCGCATGGGCGCTATGCGGGCGACGTTGTTCAGTTGTCGCGCTCCCTGTTCGAAACTGGATCCCTGCGGGGCCGTGGGCACGGCGGATCGAGTGGGGAAGAGGTGCGAAGGACCCGATGACCGAGTCGCTGACCACCGCCGACTGCGGGATCGCCTGCGCCACCGCGGTGCGACTTCGGCAATCCATGACAAGGTGGGCCGCCGCCTACCCGGTCCTGTACGACCACGAACCGTTCGGTAGCGCACTGTTCGGCTCGACCGCATTGGCGATCGCCTTCAGTGCCCCTCGTTCACCGCCTGATCGGCTGAACGCGGCTGCCCGCGCGACGCTGTGGATCCATGGCCTCGACTGGTTGATGGACAGCTCCGAACTTCCAGACGCCGCCGTACACGACCTCATGCAAGGCTGTATGAGAGTCGCGACGGACAACCGGACCGACACACCGCCACCACTGCCGCTACCAGCCGCCGAGCTGACGACACTGCTTGCCGAGCTGCGCGACGACCTGATCGCCGCCCCCGCCTTCCGAACCCTGCGACAACACTGGTCGGCGGCCCTGCGACGCCTCCTCGCGGCCATGAAACAGGAACGCCAGTGGGCCACCGACGGTGATTCCGACGTCCGCCAACCCTCCTTGCGAACGTACCTGGACAACGCGGACAGCGTTGCGGTCTCGTTCGTGTTCACCACGCATTGGATCGCCAACGGCGGTGGTGGCGACATCGACGCCATCGTCGCGGCAAGCGCCGCGACTCAGCGGGTCATCCGTCTCATCAACGATCTCGCCACCGTCGCCCGCGACATCCGGACGGGCGACACGAACGCTCTGTTCGCCGCCACGAGCCGCGACGAAATCGACCGGCTTCTCGGCGACCTCGAACGCGACGCCGACGCAAAGCTCCGCACCGCAAGCCGCAGCAACCCCGAACTGACCGATTACATGCGCAGGCAATGGGAGTTCTGCCACGCGTTCTACTCGCGCGGCGACCTGTTCTGGAATCACACCGATCCCGCCGCGACGACGTCGCCCACCGACATGCCGTCACCCGTCGAGGTACCTGATGGAGAACCAAGCGCACACTCCCGTCCTGCATCGGCTCGCCCGTGAGGCCGTCACCGATCCCCTCGGTGGGGTGAACGCCGCCAGCTACGACACCGCCCAGCTCGTTCTCTGTGCCCTGAGTCGACCAGACCGTTTCCCGGACCGCCTCCTCCAGGGCGGCATCGACAGACTCGTGGCCGACCAAAACCCCGACGGCAGCTGGGGAGCATCGTGCTGGCCAGCTCGCTACCGGTTACTGCCCAGCCTGGCCGCGACTACCGCCCTGGCTCGAGCCTGCCCACCCGAACACGCGTCGGCCGTGCGCTCTGCTCTCGACTATCTGGCACTGCAGCCCGGGTTGTCGAAACCTGACGAGCAGCCGGACTTGATGGCAGTCGAGTTCACCGTCCCGGCGTTGTTGGAGCAACTCACCCACGCACTCGCGGGCAGCGGCGGCGCCCTCATCCCTGCTCGGGCCGCGCTCGACAACGCCCTGGCAGGCTGGCGAGGCCACCACGAACAACTCAGCGGGCTGCGTCGAGCGCTCGCCCACGGCAAGGCGGTGCCCGCGAAATTCGCCTACTCCGCTGAACTCGCCGGGCCGGACAACCCGGGTATCGGCACCTTGGCAACACCGTTGCCGATCGGCTGCTCGGCGGCCGCCACCGCCGCCTACGCCGCTTGGTCACCGACCCCGCAGCCCGCTGCCACCCGGATGATCGTCGACCAGGTCCGGCGACTGCACGGCGGAGTTCCCGACATAATGGCCATGACCACCTTCGAAACACTGTGGATTCTCGGATTCGCCATACGCGGCCACATTTCGCTGCCCGAGGCATTCCGAAAGCATTGGGTGCGCTGGCTGAGCCGCCAGATCGAACCTGAGGGCGTCCGCGGCGGGCCGGGGCTGCCACCCGACGGGGACGACACCGCGGCAGCCCTCTACGGCCTGCATCAATTCGGCCGACCCATTGAGCCCGCACCGCTGATCGACTTCGTCAACGACCAAGGCTGCGCCAGCTACCCGGGAGAACGGACCCGTTCCACCACCACGACCGCACACGCCTTCGAAGCCATCAGCGGCTGGTTACAGACCACCCCCGAGCCGCACTACCGTCGTTTACGGGCACGACTCCTCGAACGCCTGCTCGACGCCCAAACCGCTGAAGGGGCATGGCACGACAAATGGCATGTCTCACCCCACTACGCCACCTACTGCGTCGTCATCGCCCTCGCCCGCTTCGGCGGGCAGACCGTACAACCAGCAATTCGGCGCGCCCGCGACTGGTTGCACGCCACACAACGCGCAGACGGCTCTTGGGGTCAATGGGCTCCGACCCTCGAAGAGACAGCTCTCGCCCTACTCACCCTGCACCAACTTCAGCCGGCCATGCGGGCCGACGCGCGAACCCGGCACCGAGCCATCGCCTACCTCCGCGGCAACCGCACCGCGCCCGCCGCCGCCGACACCCGAACACCGTTGTGGCAGGGCAAGGAACTCTACGAACCACGGCGTATCGTGCACGCGGCCGTCTTCACCGCGCTGACCGCGGCCACCCGCAATCAACCCACACCTGTTCACTGATCCGCCGATTTGAGTTCGACGCGCCAGCAGTCGATGCATACGACACATGTTCGCGTGATCCCTCGAGCCACCCGGCCCGAGGCAGTCGATCCCTGCGCCATGTCAATGATTGAAAATCCCACGGGCATCTAGGCCGATCCCGACCGTTCCTCGAGGACAAGGACAACTCCGAGGAACAATCTTCGCGGCCATACCGTCCACGCATAAAGGCTATGCGCCGCACGGCGTTCCGTGACTCCCTGGGCTATTCGATACTGACGGTCAGCTTATTTCGACATTCGAGCGCTCCGGCCGTTGTCCATTTCTGCCGTTCCCCCGGACGATGTCGAAAACACGGACGGCTCCGAAGTTGGTGAGAGTGCATGCCGAACAATATCGACGACGAATCTCATGGCGTTGCGATTGTGGGAGTGGCTTGTCGTCTGCCCGGTGAGATCGCGGCCCTGGACGACTTGTGGCGGGCACTGATCGCCGGCCGCGATCTGATCGGGGAGGTGCCGCCGGATCGGTTCGACGTGGCCGGATTCGTGGATTCCGGCGGTCCGCGGCCCGGGAAGAGTTATACGGCCGCGGGCGGGTTCCTGACCGATGTCGCGGGCTTCGACGCGCAGTATTTCGGGCTCTCCCCTCGGGAGGCTTCGCGTATGGATCCGCAGCATCGGCTGCTGTTGGAGATGGCCGTGGAGGCCCTGGACGACGCCGCGATCTCCGCCGATGACCTCGCGGGATCGAATGCGGGTGTGTTCGTGGGGATCTCGGGCCACGACTATGAGGGCCTCCAGCAGGCACGGCTGGAGACGGTGAACGCGTACACCATGTTCGGGGTCGGGACGACCAGCGCCGCCAACCGCATCTCGCACCTCCTCGATTGGCACGGTGAGAGCGTGGCCCTGGATACCGCGTGCTCGTCGTCGCTCACCGCGCTGCATCACGCGTGCGAGTTCGTGCGGCACGACCGCGGCCCGGCGGCGCTGTGCGGGGGTGTGCATCTGTTGCTCAGCCCCTTCGAATACATCGGACTGGCAGCGGCGTCGATGTTGTCGCCGACCGGGAGGTGTCACACGTTCTCGGCCGACGCCGACGGATTCGTCCGGTCCGAAGGGGCGGGCATGCTGGCGCTCAAGCGGCTCGATCGGGCTGTGGCGGACGGCGATCGGATCTACGCGACGATCCTCGGCTCCGCCGTGAACAACGACGGCCATACCGCGGGACTGGCATTGCCGAACACCCGCGCGCAGGAAGCTCTGCTGTCGGATGCGTACCGGCGGGCGGGTGTGGACCCCGACCGGATCGGCTATCTGGAGGCGCACGGGACCGGCACCGCCGCCGGGGATCCGATGGAATGCGCGGCGATCGGGCAGGCGCTTGCGTGTCGTCGCACGGTGGGGCCCTTGCCGATCGGATCCGTCAAGACCAATCTCGGCCATCTGGAGGCCGGGGCCGGGATGACCGGAGTGGCCAAGGCACTGCTGATCTTGCGGCATCGGTGTATCCCTCCGACGCTGCACACCCACCCCCGCAATCCCGACATCGACTTCGCGGGATTGAACCTGCGGGTCGTCGACGAGTGCGTGCCGTTGCCGGATTCCGGGTCGGTGATCGGGGTGAGTTCGTTCGGGTACGGCGGCACGAACGCTCATATCGTCCTCGGACGCGCGCCCATATCGAACCCGTCGCCGATGCGAAGCCCGAACCGCGGCCGCTGGCCCGTCGTCGTGTCCGGGCGTACTGTGGCGGCCGCTCGGCGGGCGGCAAACGATTTGGCGGACCGACTCCGAACGGTCGCGGAATCCGATCTCCCGCATATCGCCTACACCAGTTGCCGCAGGCGCGGCCGACGGGACCACCGCATCGCGGTGCTGGCCCCGACCGCGGACGAGGCGGCACGGCTGTTGGACGACACCGCCGCCGACACGACCGCGGCGGCGGTCGAGGGTGTGCGGTCGGGCCGAATCGGTTTCCTCTGCACCGGAAACGGTTCGCAGTGGGCAGGTATGGGTGCGGATCTGCTGCGGAGCGAACCCGCCTTCGCCGCGGCTGTCGACCGTGCCGATCGAGCGTTGCGGCCCCACCTCGGATGGTCCGTGGCCCAGCGGCTGGCCGAGGCGGACGAGTCCGACATCGCCGCCACCGAGATCGCGCAGCCGTTGCTTTTCGCCGTGCAGACCGGATTGTTCGCGCTGCTGGCCGACTACGGGATACACCCCCACGCTGTGGCCGGCCACAGCGTGGGGGAAACCGCGGCCGCTCATTTCTCCGGCGCCCTGTCACTGGAGCAAGCCGCCCGGGTGGTGGTCGCGCGCAGCCGCGCGCAAGCCACGACAGCGGGAACGGGACGGATGGCGGCGATCGGACTGCCCGAAGGGCAGGTACGAGCCGAGCTAACGAAATCCGTTGTGCCCGTTGAGATCGCGGCGACCAACAGCGACACCGATGTCACTGTCGCCGGCGAGAGCGCCGCTGTGGCCGAACTGGTCCGCGAGTGGGATCGCCGCGGCGTCTTCGCTCGCGAGCTGGCCTTGGACTACGCCTTCCACAGCGAGGCGATGGCGCCGGCCGAACGCCCGTTGCTGGCCGAATTGGATGATCTGCGACCCAAGGAATGTGTGGTGCCGTTCTATTCGACGGTGAACGGCGCCCGCGCGGACGGGGAGAAGCTCACGGCCGACTACTGGTGGCGCAATGTGCGCGAGCCGGTGCGTTTCGCCGCGGCTGTCGAGGCGATGCTGGCCGACGGGATCGATGTGCTGGTGGAGATCGGCCCGCACGCGGTACTCAAACCCTATCTGTCCCGGATCGTGGCGGGTCGTGACGAGCCCGCGGCGGTGATATCGACCTGTGTCCGGCGAGGTGACGGTCCCGCGCAGGTTCGCGGCGCCGCGGCGAGCGTATTGGCCTGCGGGGGCGACATCGATTGGGACGCATGGTTTCCCGACGCGGGGAGGGTGGCGGATCTGCCGTCCTATCCATGGCAGCGGGAACGGCATTGGCACGGCGATCCGTCGTGGTGGGTGCGCGGGAACCGCGGGGAGGAGGACAGCGGACACGTGCTGCTGGGCAGCCGTCTGACCGCGCCCGATCCGGCCTGGTCCGCCGATCTGGAAAGGAGTTCGTTGTCGTGGCTGGCCGATCATCGCGTCGGCGGGGCGGCGGTGCTTCCCGGTGCGGCCATGGTCGAACTCGGGTGGGCCGCTGTTCAGCAGGGCCACCCGGGCCCGGTCGAATTGCGGCGGTACGTCATCGAGCGGGCGTTGCCGGTGGACCGTGACCGGATGCCCGCGGAGGTGCGGACCGTGCTGTCCCCGGACGGCAGACTGTCGGTCTCGAGTCGTTCCACCGGCGACGCCGCGTGGCAGGAGCACGTCCACGGTCGCGCGCGGCCCTTGTTCGCCGATCGACCGGACCCGCTGGACGTGGACGAGGCCCGGTCGCGGACGCGGACGACGGTCGACGTCGGCGACCACTACGCCCGGATGGCCCGGTGCGGCCTGGAGTACGGTCCGGCCTTCCGGCTGCTCACCGACCTCCGCCTCGGCGACGGAGAGGTGCTCGCCGCCTACACCAATCATCATGATGCCCAAGGATTCTCGGTCCACCCGGCGGTACTCGACACCGCCGCTCAGGCCGGGGCCGCGCTGCTACCCCTCGCCGACGGCGCGGCCTATCTGCCCGTCGACATCGCCGTCGCGAGGTGGTGGCGGCAGCCGCCGGCAGCGGGCTGGATACACGTGCGCGGCAGGACGTCCGCGGCGTGGGAGGCGTTCTTGGATATCACCGTCACCGATGCCCGTGGAAACGTGGCGCTGCAACTCCAGCGGATCCGCCTGCGCCGTTTCGATGCCGCCGGCCGGATCCCGCTCGGCTACTACTCGACCGTGCTCCGGGCCGCACGGCACCCGCACGAACCGGTCGCCGAGAGCGCGCTTCCCGCCATGGACGACCTGCCGCTCGTGCCGCAGGCCGCCGACGAAACCGCGCCGCGGGTGCGCCGGGATCACGATCTGATCGGGCGGTACCACGATCTGAGCGCCCACCTGACAATGGATGCGATCATCCGAATGCTCTGTGGCACAAGTACATTCACCCTGGATGAACTGTGCCGCGCCGGGATGTCGGACAAGTATCGGCCGCTGATGCGTGCTCTGCTCGCGACCGCGTGCGAGAGCGGCTTGGCGGAGCGGGTCGTCGGCGACGGTGAACACTGGCGTGTCCTCGACGCGCCACACCCGCTCGACCGGTTCCGGGCTGTCCTGCACGAGTTTCCCGAGTACGCCGTCCAGACCACGATGCTGGGACGCTGCGGCCGACATCTTCCGGAAGTTCTGCGCGGCGAGCGAGATCCGTTGGAGCTGCTGTTCTCCGATGCCGACAGACATCTGATCGAATGGGTCTACACCGGTCCTGCCGGTGGCCACGCGGCCCTGCGAGCCGCGCGGGAGACGCTGCGGGCCACGGTCGCGAGTTGGCCGGACGACCGTCCGCTGCGAATCCTGGAAGTCGGCGCCGGAACCGGCGGAACGACCGCCCATCTGCTGCCGCTGTTACCGCCCGAACGCACCGACTATGTCTTCACCGATATCTCCTCCGCGTTCTTCCCGCAGGCGCGCGACCGGTTCGCCGCATACGACTACCTCACCTACCGCACCTTCGACATCGAACACGATCCCGCCGAACAGGGCATCGCAGCGGACAGTTTCGACATGGTGATAGCCAGCAATGTCCTACACGCCACCGCCGACCTCACCGCCACCGTCGGGCAGATGCGCGAATTGCTGGCGCCCGGCGGCTGCCTGCTGGCTGTCGAACTCCACGACACGGCCGCGCTGGCCCCGATCTTCGGATTGCTCGACGGATTCTGGGCTTTCACCGACAGTGATCTCCGTGTCGATTCACCGTTGCTCCCGCAGGACGCCTGGAAAAGCTTGCTGCGGTCTTCCGGCTTCGCCGATGTGCGAACCATCGGAGACGAACTCCCTGGAACGGACGCGACCTGTTCGCTCGTCCTCGGCCGACGCCCCACGACGCCGGTCGGCGCCGTGCGCGGCGCCCCCGCCGTGGACACCCCGGCGCGGTGGCTCGTCGTCGCCGAGAATCCCGAGGGCGACCTCGCCCGAGCGCTCGCGGCAGGACTGCGAGATCGCGGGAACTCGGTGGAACTGTCCGCGCTGGCGCGGGATCCGGCCGGGTCACCACGGTCGCACACGCTGCTGCTGCTCGACGACGGCGATCGCGCGCCCACCCCTGCCGCGGTGACGGAACAAGCGATCCAGCGTATTTCGGCGTGCGGCGCGCTGGCGGCCGGCGCGGGAGACCGGTCGGAACTGTGGGTGGTGACCTGCCCGAGTGGCGCCCTGCCCGCGCCGGAGCGGCCGGACCGCCCCGAGGACGCCGCGGTCTGGGGCGCGGCGCGCTGCCTGGCCAACGAGCACCCCGGCCGCACCGTTCGACGCATCAGCCTCGACCGGTCGGGCACACCGAACCACCTCGCACAGCGGTTGTTACGCGAACTCCAGGCTCCGACCGACGAGGACGAGATCGTCCTGACCGAACACGGACGCTTCGTCGCGCGTTTCACAGAACGGCCGGCACCCCAGCCGTCCCCCGACCTCCACCGTGACCGCTTCGGTCTCGAGGTCCGAACCCCCAGTCTGGCACCGGAATTGGCATGGGTCCCGATCGGAGACGTCGCTCCCGCCGCCGGCGAGATCCGCATCGCTGTACGCGTGGCCGGTCTCAGCTATCACGATGTTCGGCAAGCCAACGGCACGCTCACCTACGATCCCGCCGCGGAGACCGGCACCGGTTACCGCCCGGGCCTGGAATGCGTGGGAACGGTCACCGCCGTCGGTTCCCCGGATACCGGATTCCGGCCCGGTGACCGGGTGCTGGCCCTCACCCCGTCCGGAGCCTTCGCCTCCCACCTGGTGGTGCCCGCCACCCATGCCGCACCCGTACCCGACCACGTGCGCGACGCCGACGCCGCGACATTGCCGCTGGTGTACTTCACTGTCGACCACTCGCTGCGCACCCTCGCCCGGCTGGCCCCCGGCGAAACCGTTCTCGTCCACGCGGGTTCGGGCGGAATCGGCCTGATGGCACTGCAATTCGCGCGCGCTCGCGGCGCGCGGGTCATAGCCACCGCCGGCACTCCGGCCAAACGTGACCTACTGCGGCTGTGCGGAGTCGACGATGTGCTGGACTCGCGCAGCTTGACCTTCGCGGACGAGGTGTTGCGCCGCACCGGTGGCCGCGGTGTCGATGTCGTGCTGAACTCGTTGTCCGGCGCCGCCTTGCAGCGGAGCCTGGAACTGCTGGCACCGGGAGGGCGATTCATCGAACTCGGCAAACGCGATGTCGAGGACGACAACCCACTGCCGATGCGGCCACTGGCCAGGAATATCAGCCTGTTCGCGGTCGACGCGATCGAATTGATGGCGGACGCGGACCGGGTGAGCGAAAGCCTGCGCGGGCTCGCCGCGCGGCTCGCCGACGAGTCCATCCATACCCTCCCCCACCAGGAATATCCCGCCGAACGCTGCGCCGACGCGCTGCTCTCGCTGCGGCACGCTCGCCAGCTGGGAAAGGTCGTCATCACCTTCGACGAACCACCCGTGGTCTCCCGGACCACAGCAGCGCCGCAACTCGATCCCGAGGCCACGTACCTGATCACCGGGGGCATGTCCGGATTGGGTGCGGTCGTCGCACGACATCTCGCCGAACTCGGCGCTCGACACCTGGCCCTGGTCGGCCGCCGCGGCGCCGCGACCCCCGAAGCGCCCGCGTTGCTCGAAGACCTCCGCGCACACGGAGTCGACGCCGCCCCGCACGCCGTGGACGTCGCCGACGAAACCGCCGTGCACATCCTCATCGACCGCGTCGACGCGACCGGCCACCCACTGAAGGGAATCATCCATGCGGCAATGACTCTGGACGACGACGCGCTGTCCGAACTCACACCGGACCGGATACGGAATGTGCTCGGCCCGAAGATGACCGGTGGACTCGTTCTCGATCACCTCACCCGGGACCACGAACTCGATTTCTTCGTTTCCTACAGCTCGATCGTCGCCTCCATCGGCCTGTACCGCCAGGGCGGCTATGTGGCCGGGAACCTCGTGCTCGAAGCGCTGGCCCGCGCACGCCGGCGGCGCGGCCTCCCCGCAGTCACCCCGGCCTGGGGGCGCATCGGCGAGGTCGGATACGTCGCTCGCAATCTGGGTGACACCATGAGCGGATTCGGCACCTACTCGATGACCCCGGCGGAGGCCGCCACGGTCCACGACATCCTGATGACCGGCAGCGGCACCGACCCCGTCACGGTCGTCGGGCGGTTCGACTTCTACCGCACCCGCAGCATGCTGCCCGCGTGGAACACTCCCCGCCTCGACCACATCACGCCCGACAGCGACACCGACTCGACCACTACCCCGCAGCAGTTCCGGCAAACTCTGGCGACAGCCGCCGACGATCAGCTGCTTCCGCTCACGGTCGAGGCCCTCGCCCACATCACCGCCGGCGTCCTCCAGACCGAGCCCGAGCGTCTGGACCCCACCCGTCGTCTCGACCAGCTCGGAATGGACTCGCTGCTCGGCACCGAACTCGCCGTGGCACTGCGCAACCGCCTCGACTGCGATATACCGGCTGTCGAAATCACAAGCGCCACTTGCCTTCTCGATCTCGCCCGCCGCGCGTTGTCACGGCTGAACGGTGATCGGGAACAGCCGTGACATGCGTGCGGATACACTGCCCCGGTCGTGGAAGTGTCGGGTTGCCGGGACCGACACCGCGCCGGAACATCACCGACAGCCAGGACTGTCAGTGCACAACCTCGTAGACCAGCTTGGACACACCGTTGGAATAGGCGGCCGAATCCCGCAGTCGCAGCGTCTGCTTGGCACGGTCGGATCGGTCGAACAGGCTCTTGCCCGCTCCCAGCAGCACCGGGAAGACGAGTAGGTTGTACCGGTCGATCAGCTCGGCCCGGGACAGCCGCCGTGCCAGTTCGGCGCTGCCGTGAATGTAGATGCCGCCACCCTCGGTCTCTTTGAGCTCGGCAACATCGTCGTCGGATCGCAGGATCGTGATCGGACCCCACCCGTCGATGAGGGCCTCTGCGGACAGGCTGGACGAGACAACGTATTTGGGCAGGTCCTTGTACGCGGCGTGGTCCTCGGAATCGCGCCAGACCGGGGCGAACGCCTCGTAACTGCGGCGGCCGAACAGCAACGCGGTCGTGTCGCCGAGTTCCTCGCCCTTGAGCGAGTACGCCTCGGGTACGAACTCGGTGTCCATCACCCAGCCGCCGCTGCGGTGGCCTTCGGCCGTGCCGCCCGGTGAGTCCACCACACCGTCGAGCGACATGAAACCCGTGTACACCAGTTCGCGTGTCATCAGTTCTCTCCTGAGATGTATCGCTTGGCCGCTCGGCGGCTTGTCGACCATGTAGACGGTACTGGTAGGCCCGAACTCATCGGTCTGCCGGTAACCAATGACCAGTTCGCAACTGTGGAGGCCGCCTCGCTTTGTCAAGGCGCTGTCGCCCGCCCGGTGCTCGGCGCCGCTGGCAATTCGACTGCGTCCTTGACCGCTCCGGCGTCCGACCCTTACGGTCTAGTTTGAATCCAATTCAAGAACCTGGAGGCGTGATGGTCGGCAATCGGCGTGGCGAGGCTTCCCGTGCGGCGCTGCTGGCGGCGGGAAAGGTCGCGTTCAGCGATGACCGCTACGAGGAGGTCTCCATCGTCGATCTGGCGCGCTCGATCGGCGTGGCCGCGGGCTCGATCAGCTATCACTTCGGCGGGAAGCGGGGCTTCTACCTCGCGGTTCTCGAACACGCCGCCGAAGAGTTCTGGGGGGACCTGCTGGCCCTGCGCGGGCCCGCGCTGGAGCGGTTGAATCGTGGCATCGACCGGTTGCTCGACGAGGCCGAGCAAGGGCCGCGAGCGTTCGAAGCGCTGTTCGCCGACGTGGCCGACGCCGAGGTGCGCCAGATCCGTGAGCGGCACCGAACCCGACTGACCGATGCCCTGCTCATCGAGGTCACCGGCTCGAACTCCTCGTCGGTGCTACGTGCGGCGATCAGTGGGTTCGTGTCCTTCGTCGAAGGGCTGGTGCTGCACTGGACACGCACCCGCGATATCAGCCGTGAGCAGGTCAAAGAGCTGGTGGTCGGCAACCTGTTCGGCACGGTCCTGGCCGCGCTGCGCACCGACCCGAATATCGAGCTGACCCAGCGGGCCGTCGACGCCACGCTGTCGGATCCCCAGGTTGTGGCCTTCCTCGGCCCGCTGTCCACCATGTCGAAGGCGACGGAGTGATCACTGATGTCTGAAGTTCTGCCCACCGGTCCCGCGCGGATCGCCGAGACACCGCTGGCGCGTGCGGTCGCATGGGTCATCGGGCCGCGCGGGTTGCGCAGCCAGGCCGCGCTGCGTCGTGAGGTCGAGGGCAAGGTGGTCGTGATCACCGGTGCGTCGTTCGGCGTCGGCGAGGCCACCGCGCGGTGGTTCGCCGCCGCCGGGGCACGGGTGGTGATCGCCGCGCGGTCGATGGATCGGCTGCTCGAGGTCGCCGAGGAGATCGACGCCGCCGGTGGGGAGGCCTATCCCTATCGCCTCGACCTGACAGATGAACAGTCGGTCGCCGAGTTCGCCGCGTCGGTGCGTTACGACCTGGGCGAGGTCGATGTCCTGATCCACAATGCGGGCAAGTCGCTGCGCCGGTCGATCCATCTGTCCTATGATCGGCCCAAGGATCTCACGGCCACCACGGGCGCGAACTATCTCGGTCCGATGCGGCTCACCCTGGCCCTGCTGCCCGGAATGCGGGCTCGCGGCAGCGGCCACATCGTGAATGTTTCCACCACCGGGATCATGTTCCCGAACGCACCCAAGTGGGGCTTCTATCTGTCGTCGAAGCTGGCGTTCGACTGGTGGATGCGTGCGGTCGGGATGGAGGCCCGTGCTGACGGAGTCACCTTGACCACGTTCTATGCGGGTTTGCTGCATACCCGGATGAGCGCACCGAGCCGCTGGATGCGAGTGCTGCCCGGCCAGACCCCCGAGGATGCGGCGAAGGTTCTGGCCAAGGCGGTGGTGCGAAAGCCGCGCACGATGACACCGCTCTACGGGTTCCCCTCCGCGGTCGTCGCGACGGTACTGCGGTGGCCGCTGGAACTGCTCGTCGAGCGGATCTTCCGCAACCTCGGCGACACCGAGGCCTCACTCGCGCGGCTCGCGCCACCTGCTCCGGTGACGCCCACTCCGGCTGCTCCGCCCCTGTCGGCGACCACCGATTCCACCGTCAACGGGCAGGTGATCGCCGATGCCCGCTGATCTGAACAGCCTGCGCCAGTGGGGTGCGGCGATACCGGCGGTTCTCGCTTCGGGAATGCTGGCCCCGGTCGGCCCGCGCCGGGCCGGGGCGTTGGCGCGTAGCTTCCACCGGTACGGTCCGACACCGGCGATGCTGTTGGCCGCCACCGCGATTCGTCACCCGGACAAGATCGCGATCATCGACGATTCCGGGCAGCTGACCTACCGGCAGCTGCAGCGACGTGCCGAAGCGATCGCCGCGGCCCTGTATGCCGCGTGCGCGACGCCGCCGCGGTCGGTGGGCATCGTCTGCCGCAACCATCGCGGGTTCGCCGAGGCGATGGCCGCGGGCGCGCAGCTGGGCGCGGAGCTGATCTTTATCAACACCGAACTCCAGGCCCCGCAGCTACATGCGATCCTGGCCCGGCACAACCCCGACGTACTGATCTACGACGACGAGTACGCCGCCACCGTCGAGGAGGCGAAGTTCGCGGGCCTGCGGGTGCTGGCATGGCATGAACCGCATGCCACCCACGCCGGATTGCCGACACTGGACGATCTCGCCGCCCGACGCCACCCGAGGCCACCGCGGGTGCGCCACGCGGTGAAACTGACGTTACTGACCTCGGGCACCACCGGCCTGGCCAAAGGTGTCCCGCGCGCGATCAAACCGCGCGCGATCGTGTTGCTGACCGTGACCGCGATGGCGATCCTCCGCCTGCGTTCGACCGATCGTGTACTGGTCGCGCCGCCGATGTTCCACGGTTTCGGGCTGTTGTCGCTGTTGGGTCCGCTGGCGTTGGGCGCCACAGCGATCTGCCGTCGCCGCTTCGACGCGGCGACCGCACTCGACGACATCGCCCGCCACGAGGTCACCGTGGTGATGGCGGTGCCGGTCATGCTGCAGCGGCTACTGGCCGTGCCAGGACTGGCCGAGGGCAGGTCGGCGCGTTCGGCGCTGCGGATCATGGTGACCGGAGCGGCACCGATCTCACCGACCACGATCTCGAAGCTGATCGAGTCCTTCGGCCCGATCCTGGTCAACGGATACGGCTCGACCGAGGCCGGTCTGGTCACGATCGCGACCCCCGCCGATCTCGTCGCTGCCCCCCACACGGTCGGCCGGACCTCATTGGGCGTGTCCGTGCGGATTCTGCGCGCCGACCGCACCGAGGCCGCGCCGGGTGAGCTCGGGGAGATCTTCGTGCGCAGCGGCCTGGAATACACCGGCTATACCCCCGACCCCACGGCGAGGGTCGCGACCAAAGAAGTCGTCGACGGCCATGTCAGCACCGGGGACATGGGGCATTTCGATGCCGCGCGCCGGTTGTTCATCGACGGCCGCGCCGACGACATGATCGTCTCCGGCGGGGAGAACATCTTCCCCGGCGAGGTCGAGGACCGTCTCGCCGCCCACCCGGATATCACCGACGCGGTCGTGATCGGCGTCCCGGATGCCGAGTTCGGGCAGGTACTCAATGCCTTCGTCGTGCTCGGACCCGACGCCGCTATGCCGAGCGCGGACGCGCTCAAAGCCCATGTGCGCGAAGGCCTCGAGCGCTACAAGGTGCCCAAACGGTTCATCGTGCTCGACGAGATTCCCCGCAACGCCAGCGGCAAGGTCGTGCGGGCGAAACTGCACGCCGCGGCCGGGCCCGCACCTGCGCTCTGTCCGAAAGGCGAAAGCTGATGGCTACGAAGCCGATTCGTGCACCGAAGATCATCATCATCGGCGCCGGCGTCGCCGGGATCTCGACCGCGGTCACCCTCGAGAAGGCCGGATTCGACGATTTCGTGATCCTGGAGAAAGGAGGCGATGTCGGCGGGGTGTGGTTCTGGAACCGCTACCCCGGGCTGACCTGTGATGTGCCCTCGCAGCTCTACCAGTTCGGCTTCGCCCCCAAACCCGACTGGAGCCGGGTCTGGGCCACCGGCCCGGAGATCCAGCGCTACCACGCCGAGGTCGTGGACCGCTTCGGTTTGCGCGAGCACCTGCGCCTGAACTGCGAAGTCACCGACGCGGTCTTCGACGGTCGACGCTGGACCGTCACCGTCGCCGACGGTACCGAGTTGCGAGCCGACTTCGTGATCGCCGCGACCGGGGTCCTGCATCATCCGTTCACCCCGAACCTGCCAGGGCTCGACAGTTTCGAGGGGTCTGTCGTGCACACCGCCCGCTGGGACGAGGCGACCGTCACCGAGGGCAAACGGATCGCGGTGATCGGTTCGGGTTCGACCGGGGTGCAGGTGGTTTCGGCCCTGCAGCCGGACGCGGCGACGCTGATCCAGTTCACCCGCACACCGCAATGGGTGCTGTGGGCGCCCATGGGATTGCCCCAATCCCGGCTGGTGGCCCAGCTACTCGTGGCCTCGCCGACCCTGCACGAGCGGGTCTACGCGGCCGCGCTGTGGGCCTCGGGCATCCTCGCTGACGTCGCCTTGCGCCCGACCTGGCGCCGGCGCGCGGTGCAACAGCTGGCGCGGCTGTCTCTGCGCGTCCAGGTTCGCGACAAGCGCCTGCGGGAGGCATTGACACCGGACTACCAGCCTCTGTGTAAACGACAGGTCGTCTCCGGCACCTACTACCAGGCGATCCAGGCCGACAATGCCGAGTTGGTCGTCGAGAAGATCACCGAGATCACCCCGACCGGAATCCGCACCGCCGACGGGCGCGAACATGCCGTCGACGTCATCGTCTTCGCTACGGGCTTCCACCCGCACAACTACATGCGGCCGATGAACCTTCGCGGGCGCGACGGACTCACCATCGACCAGGCCTGGGCGAGGGGCCCACGCGCCTATCGGATGACAGCGATTCCCGGGTTCCCGAATCTGTTCACCGTGCTCGGCCCGAACTCGCCGACCGGCTCGATCTCGCTGCAGTACTCCGCTGAGCTGACCGCCCGCTACATCACCTGCTGGCTACACCGATTCGCCGCCGGTGAGCTCGACACCGTCGAAGTCACCGAGGCGGCGACCGCCCGGTTCAACGACGCCGTCACCGAGGCGATGGGCCCGACGGTATGGAACACCGGCTGCAACTCCTGGTACCTCACCGACCAGAACACCATCGACCTGTGGCCCTTCGACCGCAAGACGATGACCGGCATGCTCGCCGAACCCGACGACCGCGACTTCCTGATCACCGCGACCGCGGACAGCCCCGCGGCGACGGCGACGACCACCCTCTGACACAACGAACCCACAGCCCGTCTCTCGGCCGCAGCACGGTCATGCGGTTCCGGCACAAATGTGACCGTTGACACGCACCGAGGTGCATGGGAATCTGAATCCGATTCATATTGAATTCGATTCAAAAGGGGAGTCGATGTCCACAGGCACGAGGACGTGGCGACGAACACGAGGCGCCGGCGGGCGGAGACGGCCGCTGACGATGGCCGGGGCGGTGGTCCTCGCGGCCACAGCGACACTGACCGTCGGCGCCGCAACCGCCATCGCGGCACCGGGTTCCGGTTCGGCATCGGGTTCGTCGCAGGGCAGCGACTTCTACCTGCCACCCACGCCGCTCCCGGCGGGTGCGCCGGGGCAGATTCTGCGCAGCGAACCATATTCCCTGGCCCTGGCGCTGCCCGGCCAGCAAGGGCAGGTCCCCGCCAACGCCACCCGCATCATGTATCGCAGCGCCGACACCCACGGAGACCCGGCTGCGGTCACCGGCACCTATCTCGAACCCACGCTGCCATGGAGCGGACCGCGTCCGCGCCCACTCGTCGCGGTCGCACCGGGTACTCAGGGCCAAGGCGACCAGTGCGCACCTTCGAAAGGGTTCGCCCAGCTCATCCACTACAACTTCCCCCTCGACATCTGGGCCAGCTATGAGGTGATCACCGCCTACTCGCTGCTCGCACGCGGCATGGCCGTAGTGGTGACCGACTACCACGGCCTGGGTACCCCGGCCGTGCACGACTACGTCAACCGCGCCGCCGAAGCCCACGCGGTCCTCGACTCGATCCGTGCCGCCGAAGCCCTGACCGGAATCTCGCGTCCCACCGGGATCTTCGGCTACTCCCAAGGTGGCGGCGCGGCGGCCGCGGCCGCCGAACTGCAGGGCGAATACGCTCCCGAACTCGACCTGCGCGGCACCTACACCGGAGCCACCCCCGCCGACCTGCGCGAGGCCATGCTCACTTCCCCTGCGCTCAACGGGATCATGCCCGGTGTGATCGGTGGCACCGCGACCGGACTGTTGGCCTATGTGCTCAACGGCGTCGTCGCCAACCAGCCGGAGACCGCGCCGGTTATCGACGCCGTCACCAACCCCGCCGGTAAACAGATGCTGGCCGAACTGGCCAACACCTGTATCGGCGAAGCGGCCCTGCGCACCCTGTTCCGACCGCCGACCTGGTACACCGCCGGAGGCCGCACACTCGCCGAACTTCTCGACAGCTCGCCGGAACTGTCCGCCATCGTCGACGAACAGCGCATCGGCAGACGCAAACCGGTCGCACCGGTCCTGATCGCCGCGGGCACCAACGACGACGTCCTGCCCTATCCGCAGGTCCGCCAACTCGCCGTCGACTGGTGCGCACAGGGCGCGAGCGTGCAATTCGAGCCGACCACCTGGCTACCACCGCTGTTTCCCAGCCTCGCTATCGGCCACCTGCTGGAATACCTGCCCGCCACCTTCGCCGCCCACAACTGGCTCACCCAACGCCTCGCAGGCACACCAGCACCCACCAACTGCGCGCACCTACCCTGACACCCGTGACGTGCCGCCGTCGCGGCGGCGAACCTGGACACCTTCGAGTGCGATCGGATGAAACGCCTGAAGGACCTGGCGCGCACCGTGGTCGTGTCAGGTCTCGAACCGCCGGAGGCGCTCATCGCGCTCGAACGGGCCGACCGTGGGCCACAGCCCTGGCCGTGGTGGTTCGCCACTCTCGGTGGCGCGTTGCTGGCACTGTGTATCGCCGCCCAGGTCGGCGGAACACTCGCCGCAGCACTCGTGGCCGCCGTGGCACTGCCCCCGGTAGCGATACTCGGCCGCGGGCTGGGCGCCGCAGGACTACGGACTGGCGGTGCAGGCGCCGTGCGCGGCCTCCCTCGCGGCGGCCGCGTACGCGGTGGGCTTGGTTTCGGTGACCGACACCGCGGTGGCCATCGCCACCGTGTGGGTGCTGCTGGTGTCACTGCCACCGCCCGCGCGGTGTCGGCGTTGCTGGCGGTAGCCGGAATCGCCATCGGTGCCACGCTGGTCCTGGCGCTGTCGCAACGGTTCCCCTCGGTGACCCCGATACACCCGGATCTGCCACAGCTGCCGATCTGGCTGGTGCTGTGCTTCTCGATCCTCGGCGCGCTCGGCAACGCCGTATTCAACAACGGCGGCCGAAACCTGCTGCTTCCCGCCGCCGCGGCCGGGCTGCTGGCCGCCGTCGTCAACCAGGTACTGGTCCACCTGGCGAACATTCCACCGGTGTGGTCGGCGCCGATCACCGCGATCGCTCTCGGGTTCGTCGCATCAGCGACCTACGAGTGGTTGCGCCTGCCCGTCTCGGCGCTGATGCTGGTCGGGCTGACCGGCGCACTGCTGCCCGGCCTGACCCTGTACCAAGGACTGGTCGAGGAACTGTTCCACCTATCCGGGATGCGGTACTTCGTGCAGACCCTCGCCATCGGCGTCGGCCTCGGATTCGGCGCCGCATGCGGCGTACTACTCCACAGCCTGTACGCACGTCGAACCTCCACATGAGTCGGGCGTGGTCGTTCGACACATCCCCGCCAGCGCGCCGACAAATAGCGGCCACGACCGACGGTCCGCTCGCGCGGTCTGGCCCACCGCACGGTAGCGACCTCTCCCCGAGGCGCACTACCCCATCCAACCAGGGACTGACCAGGCCCCCAGATGCACTGCCCCGCAAATCTTGTCCAGCCGACAAACCGCGCCGACCGCGTTCCCCTTACCCGACAAGCGCTCTCACTGCAGCGCTCGCTGCTCCGATCCCGAACAGCGTCACGACGATCGCCGCGGCCTTGGTGATCCACGGAAGCGCCCGCGCGAGGATCGCGCGGCTTCGCTTGGCCCCCATGACGGCGGCGACGAACAGGTCCCACGCCAGCACGATGGAGAACATCCACGCTCCGTACAGCGTGAGCTGCCCGGTCATCGCCGACGACAGTGTGGCGGCGAGGCTGACGTAGAACAGGAGATTCTTCGGGTTCAGGAGCCCGGAGGCGAGCCCGAGGCCGTAGTTCCTGGCCCACGCTGCGCGTCCCACGACACCTTCCGCGCCGACGGTGAGCGAGACCCGCGCACGCCAGCAGGCGATGCCCGTACAGATGAGGAACGTGCCACCAGCGAGCTCGAACCACGCGAGAATCCGCTCGTCGCCCACCTGGGTGAGCCCGGTGAACGCGCCCGCGATGAACGCCCCGTTCGCCGACGCGATGCCCGCGCAGACGCCGCTTGCGCTCCGCCAACCGTGGGCGGCGGCCGTGCGGACGATCAGGAAGAAATCGACGCCGGGAATGAGTAGCGCGAGAAAATGGGCGACGGCGACGGCGAGAAACTGTTCCATCAGACTTTCGTTCGGAAGAGCGGCGCAGACGGCCCCATCTTGAGACCGGCTCACGCTCACCGTCTTGAACGAAATTGCATCAGCGGATATACGCGCCCGGCGTGGTCGCCACGTGGGCGCGGAACACGCGGTGGAAGTGGCTCTGATCGGCGAATCCCAGAGCATGCGCGACGGAGGTGATCGGCTCCCCGCCTCGCAGCATCGCCCGCGCCCGCAGGACCCGCGCGTTGTTGCGCCAGGCGATCGGCGTGAGACCTGTGGCGCGCTTGACGGCCCTGATCAGCTGATAGCGACTCATGCCGACGACCGCCGCGAGATCATCGAGGCGCGGATCCTCGGACTGCTCAGCGAGCACATCGAGGACCGGACGCAGCGTCGCCGCGAGGGCCGATCCTCCGGCCGCGTCCTCGCGCCGGACGCTCGCGGCGCCGAGCCCCGCGAACGCACGGCGCAGCAACCGTTCGAGATCGTGGAGACCTGGCGCTCCCTCGAACAGCGCGGCGTTCACATCGTCGAAGAGGCGATGGGCGTCGACGTCGCGATGCACCTGGATCCCCCCGTCGAATGCCGCGTCGTCCCCCCACGCGCGCACACGAAGCCACTCCGGGTCGAGGAGCATCATCTGGTACACCCAGTCGCCACCGACCGGGTTGCACGAGTGGACGTGCCCGGCGGGGATCAGAATGACGTCCCGCGGCTCGAGACGCACCGGCGATCCGGACCGCCCTACGAACGCGCTGGTCCCCTCGTCGATCAGGCCGACGGCGATGCGATCATGCGTGTGCGGCCGATAGCAGGAGTTCTGCCGGCAGGAGCGCCGCGATTCGATCTGCGGAAAGCGCGGATCGTGCCAGAACTCCGGCGACCGGCTCCCGGTCCCCATCGCCGAACGCACGGGCCTGATCCTATGACATATGTCCGCGCACTTCCCACGCCCGCTGAAGTGTTCGGACCTTCGACCGTCGCGGAATTACCGGTCGCGAGTACTGATCCCCAGGGCACCACAGCCACCGAACGGCCGAGCGCTGATCGGCAACTCCACAGAAAGGACCCATGAAGCTCAGTTACCGCCTGTTCCGCCCTGTGCGGCTCGCTGCGTCCTTTTACAATATTCACCCCGTCTACGTCGGCCGGTCGAAAGGGGTGAGGATGCGCCTAATCAAGCCGGCAGCGCCGTCACAGCAGACCGCCGCCGAGAACTCCGCGTACAATTCGCTGTAGGGTGGAGATATATGAATCGGTCCAGAATTGTCCAGGGAAGCGGTGACGGCGCCAGCCGTGCGCGGGGTAGTAGAGCGTGAGGGCCGTTGTCGGGAAATCGGTTGGTGCGACTCGTCCAAGCAATAGCCGATGGACTGCGCCGCCGCCAGATGCCACAGGTATCTGAGCACTTCTCCGAGACCTACCGCGGCCCGATAGGCGCGGACGGTCTGCGGGTAGTCGTCCGTACGGTGGACGACGCTGAGCACTCGGGCGCCGAAAAGCTGCGACACGCCACCGACCCGGCCCACGCGATCCGGCAAGACGGCAAGGCAGGTCCCGGGCAGGACCTGTGCCCTCCGCCGCCGGACCGAGCGGCATTGACCCGAGCCCGACAGCAACTCGACGCCGACCTGAGGCGACGATTCGGTGAGAAGGGGCCGACCGACGAAGAATTGTATGCATCCATAGCCAAACGGCCGCTGTCCCGGCTGGAACAGTACGCCATCCTCGACCGGAAAATCGATGAGACAGCGGCTTCACTCGGGCGGGACAGCGCCGAGGTGCGTAAGCAGATGCGACGAGAACTGAAGGCCGCAGTCGACGGGAAGCCGATCGCTATCCGTGTCCGCGACGACAAACTCATCACCATCCTCGAGGAGGGGCGAATAAGGGGCACCCGCGATCCCGACGGCAATCGCGCCCGTTCCGAAGCCGAGTGGTTCGGCGCCCACGTCCACGAAAATCCACCTGTCTACGGGTACATTGCCATCGACGGCGTGCGTCCATCCCAGGCGGGCATGATCGATCCGTTGTCGGAACTCAACTACGGCGACAATCAGATCTACCTGAAGCCGGAGGTACGGTCACGAACGACCATCTCGTTCGGTGACTCGATGGTGGAGCGGGATCGGGCGATACCCTCCCCTCTGGACGACCCGTCGGAATATTCCTACGGCGCAGGGATGCCCGGGATCGCTCCTATCGATCGCGACTACCTCGGATCGGTTTTTCGGGCCAACCACTTCATCGAGGCCCAGATGTTCGATATCACCACCGCGGACATCGATTTCATCGGGTTGCACCATCCGCCCGGTGATGCCTTGCGAGAGGCGCTGGACCGGTCCGGGACGAAATGGCGGGTGCTCACCAACCGCGCGATCGCGGAGGAGGGCAGTGCCGCGGAACGAGCGGCCGCCATCGAACGGACGAGCCAGGATCTGGAGCATCTCCGCCATGTCCATCCCGCCGTGCGCTCGCACGCCGAACGCCTCGCGGCTGAGCTGTCGGACGACCTGCGCGCACTGAAGGACTCAACCTCGGACGACGGATCGGGCGCCGCATCCCGATAGCTGTCCGACCTCATCCGGCCCGCAACGGCGCGGCGAGACCTATCTCCGGGTGGGAAACCTGTTCCGTGCCGCCGTCGGACATGGATCCTTCGGGTCGATTACATCCGTTGCCGTGACGAATCCGGCTTGATTTTGCCCGCCTGGACAAGCGTCGTGAATGCTGCCGTCTTGCGGGGGCAATCAGGAACTGTGCAGTAACAGTGCCGTTGCATTTCCTTGTGGGCCTCGACCACATTGAGCTCCCCATCGGGAGCGGTATGAACCCACAGCGGGAGCAGCCCGTCGAGGCCAGCCCCTGTCCGGTGTGTCACCTGGGTCTCCGCGACCGTGTGCCGGGCTATGCGGGAGGTATGAATACTGACCCAGGACCGCACTGCCGACATATGAATCGCGCAAAGTACGGCGATGGCCATGACCGCAAACGCGGCCACGATGAACGAATTGTGCCACTCAAACATGGCAGATCAACTTCTTCGACTTTTCGGCAGCAAATTTGCTCATCCACCCCTGCTGCCCGAGGAGCGTTCGGCTGTGCGCCGACGTATCTAGTGTGCTCTCCGGCGCCGATGACAATTTCCCATTACTGGGAACATATTTACGGCTCGATGGCGTCCTTCGCGAAAGTGTCACCCCGGTTTCCGATCTCTGTGTTCTGCGCGTGATTGACGGAATGAGCGCAATGCGAATTCATTTCCACGGCAATGGCATTGGCGATCGCGGGAGTGAACTGTGCTGTGAGCGCTTCAGAATCGATGCAGTCACCGACCCTTGAAATGCCTGCCCTGTCGGCAAAACGTAACGGCGCGTGGGGTTCCGGCTACAAGATGGGATCTTCATCGCGACAGCGACTTGCGCAGATCGGTGACGGTGGCGCGGCGCTCGTAGGCGATCCAGCCGAAGATCGCGGCGAGCACCAGCGGGAAGATCGCCATCGCGGGCTTGTCGGCGATGAACGCCTGGGTCCCGGCGGCGAGCACGGTGAGAACGGACAGTCCCGCGGCGGCCAGGGCGCTCAGCCGCGGCACCATCAGACCGATGCCCCCGGCGACCTCCACCACTCCGATGAAGATGAGCAGCCCGAACGGGAAGGTCAAATTCTCGGGAGCGCTGTCGATCAAGGCGTTCGGCATCACGAGCTTCGGGCCACCGGAGGCGATGACGAAGAAGAGGCCGAGCAGGATCTGCAGGGTCCACAGGACGCGGCTGCGCACCTTGCCCGGACGGTAGGTGGCGTCGTCGGAGAAGTGGGCGGCGGGGTTGGCGGTAGTCATTTCCGGTCCTCCTGGTCGGTCGCGCCGGGTTGGTAGCGCGTTCAACGGATAGGACGGAGCATCCTCCGAGAACTCATCGCCGCCGACAAAGGTTGCCGACTGAGGTGAACGTGCGCCGAGTCCGCCGACAGCCGGCTCCAGCCGCGCTACAATATATGCATGAGGTATGAGTTACGGCTGGCGAACCTGTTGGGCGCGGTCGCGCTCGGCGTGCACGACCGCATGTCCGAGGTGACCCAGGGCCCGGCGGGACGCAGCGGGGTCACCGCGGCGGCGCTGGCCACGGTCGGCCAGTACCCGGGGTTGACCGTCGAGGAGCTGCGGCGTTGTTTGGGCATCAGCCAGCCCGCCACGGTACGGACGGTCGATGCCTTGCAAGCCCGCGGATTGCTGGTCCGCGGGCCCGGTCCGGACCGGAGGTCGCTGGCGCTGCATCTCACGACGGCCGGGAAGGAGCACGCCCGGCGCGTTCTGCAGGCACGCGCAGACGTCCTCGACCCCCTCCTGGAGGAGTTGGGGGACGCGGAGCGCACAGCGCTGACGTCCGTTCTGGAGCGCGTTCTGGATCGGCTGGCCACCAGCGCGCGGCGTGGCGACGAAATCTGCCGACTGTGTGACGTCGGCGCCTGTCCACCGGACATCTGCCCGGTCGAGTGCGCCGTCGAACGACGCAGACACGACGACGAGGAGCAACGGCCATGATTCGAGAAGCAACGGCCATGATCAATGTCATCGGGGCGCCCTTCAACTCCGCCGGTAGGACCGACGGCGTCGCCCGCGCCCCCGCCGTGCTGCGGGACGCGGGCCTAGTGCAGCGGCTGCGGGACCGGACGGCGGTCCGTGACGCCGGTGACGTCGAGGTGGGAAAGCCATCCACGGCCCGAAACCCGTCGAGCGGGCTGCTTGCCCAGGACTCCCTGATCGCCATGACCACGGCGGTGCGAGACGCGGTACGGCAGACGCTGCGGGAGGGACGATTCCCGTTGGTACTGGGCGGCGACTGTCCGGTGCTGCTGGGCGCCCTGAAGGGCGCGCAGGACGAATACGGCGCCACCGGGCTGCTGTTCGCCGACGGCCATGAGGATGCCTGGCCGCCCCGGCACAGCACGACCGGTGAGGCGGCCGACTGCGAACTCGGCTTGGCCCTGGGGTACCACCGCGACGGCCTACCCGACGCGCTGAGCGCCCAACTGCCCCGTCTCGCCGCCGACCAGGTGATCGCCCTCGGCCCCCGCGACAGCGCGGAACTCACCGCCTACCGCATCACCTCCCTCGCCTCGAGTATCACGCTGTACACCGACGAGCAGCTCCGCGGGCGAGCCACGACTCCGACCGAAGCCTCGGTGCACCGGTTGCGCGGCGCGGGGCTCCCGTGGTGGCTGCATGTGGATCTCGACGCGCTGTCCACCGAGGCCATGCCCGCCGTGGACTACCCCCAGCCCGGCGGCCTGGACTGGACGGACCTGCGCGCCATCACCGCCGCTGGGCTGGGGGCCGGCTGTCTGGGCATGTCGGTCGTGATATACGACCCCGACCTCGACCACGACCGGCGCCACGCACACGCCATCGTCGACTACCTCGCGGACGCGTTCGCCGCGCCATGAACTGGCTGATGCTGATGTTCGCGATCGGCGGGGATGTCGTCGGCACCGTCGCCCTCGCCCGCGTCGCCGGCAGCCGACGCCGCCGAGCCGCTGTTGCCCATTTCGTGCTCGCCGCGGCGGCCTACCTGACCGGCCTGTGGGCGTTCGCTCAGGCATTGCGGTCGATTCCCACCGCTGTCGCCGACGCGGTCTTCTTCGCGGGCGCCACCGCCGTACTCGCCGTCGTGGGCGTGGCTCGACTCGGTGAGACCCTCACCGCGCGCAAGGCCGTGGCGCTGGTCCTGATCGTTGTCGGGGTCGTCGTCCTCCGACTGGGAGCCCGCCTTGGCTGAGTCCCGGCAGCACCCGAGCGGCGGCGCGCAGGATCGACGGCGCGGTCGAAGAAGTATTCGGGCATGGGGCGCGCTCTACCTCGCCATCGTCCTGGACGTCGCGCAAGTGTTCGCTCTCGATGCCTCCGCCGGGTTCACCAGTCCACTCCTGGTCCCCGCGGCCATCGCCGCGTTCGTGGCCGAGCTCGGCCTGTTCACCCTCGCCCTGCGCCACCTCCCGCCCGCCACCGCCTACGGCCTGCTCGGGCTGGGGACCGCGGCCGTGTCCGTCATCAGTATCGGCTGGCTCCGCGAGCAGGTCACTGTCACCAAGACCCTCGCCCTGGTCGCCGTCATCGCCGGCGCCGTACTGCTCAACCTCGAGGAACAGGCATCCTGATGTCGTGGCGCTGTTTTGGGCAGAGTAGGTCTCCGTGACGAAATCCATGAACCTTCTCGTCCTCGGCGGTACCGCGTGGCTGGGATCGGCCATTGCTCGCTCGGCCCTCGACTCCGGTCACCGGGTCACCTGCGTGGTCCGGGGAACCGAGACACCGTCCGGCGTATCGCTGATCCAGGCCGACCGCGATCACGATCATGCGCTGGCCGAGATCGCGACCTCGCGGTGGGATGCGGTGGTCGACGTCAGCCGCCAGCCCGGCCAGGTGCGACGCGCCGTCCGCGACCTGGAATCGGTTACCGACCGGTTCGTGTTCGTCTCCAGCGTCAGCGTGTACGCGTCCCAGGCCGAGATAGGCGCCGACGAGAGCGCGGCAGTGCTCGACCCGCTCGCCGCCGACGCGATCGGGTCACCGGACGACTACGGCCCGGCCAAGGTCGCTTGCGAGCACGCCGTACTCGAAGAGTTCGGGGTGCGGCGCACGGCAATCGTGCGGGCCGGATTGATCGGCGGGCCCGGTGATCCGAGCGGCCGCACCACCTATTGGCCGCGCCGGTTCGCACATCCATCCAACCCGGAGGGGCTGGTGCTCGTCCCGGAAGCACCGGAACTGCCCACCGCGACAATCGATGTCCGTGACCTCGCCACCTGGACGGTCCGCCTGGCCGAAGGTCGAGCACACGGTATCTTCGACGCCGTCGGGGACCCCATGGCCTTTCCCGACCACATCCAGACCGCCCGCACCGTGACCGGCCACACCGGACCGATCCTCGTTGCTCCCCAGGACCGCCTCCTCGACCTCGGGGTCGCCGAGTGGTCGGGACCACGGTCGCTTCCCCTGTGGCTGACCGACCGCTCCTGGTACGGCCTCAACGCCAGACCGAGCGCACGCGCACGGCAAGCCGGGCTGAGCACCCGCCCCCTGCCCGAGACGCTGGCCGACTCGCTGCGCTGGGACCCCGGACGCTCCGTCGACATCGCGAACGGCGCGGGTCTGACCGACCGCGAAGAGCGCGAACTCCTCACGAGACTCACCTCGACAGGGGGATGGTGACGGTGCTCGGCGTCGCCCCCAACCTTCTTCTGTCCTCGGGTGGTTTTCTTCTATACAGTCTAAACCGATTGAGGATAGAGGCGATCGACCGATGAGGGCCGTGACAACCGTGCCGAGGCACCCGTCGGACTTCCCGCACGGCACGGATTTGAGTACATGACGCGTTTGCACGACCCGGGGGAGCTATTGGACCCGGTGCGGAGTGCCGCGCCACAGACCTCGAGCACCGATGCGGTGCGGGCGGTGCGAACCGCTCTGCTCGAACGACTCGACAGATATCTGCCCGGCACCCGCTATCGAGCCTATTTCCGCTGGGCCCTTTCGACCGACAACCCCGATCAGGGCCTGTTCACCAGGATCATCGGCCTGACCCAATTGGGCAATCTCACGGCGGCCATGCTCGCGGACCTGCCGGGCCCAGACGACTGGCCGACTCTGCTCCGCCATGCCATTCCCGTCAACCTGTATCAGATCTTCGAGGTGGTCTCCGACAATCTGGCGATGGGAGCGGCGCCGTCGCGGCCCGGGGCGGACAGCGAATGCCGAAACCTACTACTGGATTTCAACGCTCTGGCAGCCCACGATCTTCATCGCCCGGACCATCGTCCGGCCGCGGAACTGCTGGCCCCGATCGCCGCTCGGTGCGCCCGGTTCGACGCCGCGGAGCGGAGCCTGGTACCGAATCTCCATGCCGCGATTACCCGTCGCTATGCGGCGAACGAGGCGGGAGCCACCGGAGACGAAGCCGCCGCCGCACTGTGGAGCGGGCTGGTGGCCAATGTCGAATCCGGCCGAGACGTCCTGGCGGCGATCTCCGGGACCCGCAGCGAACCGCTCGTGCGTGAGTGG
Source organism: Nocardia thraciensis (assembly GCF_054782435.1). NCBI lineage: Bacteria > Bacillati > Actinomycetota > Actinomycetes > Mycobacteriales > Nocardiaceae > Nocardia > Nocardia thraciensis. The sequence goes on along the minus strand of NZ_BAAGSM010000021.1, from coordinate 101,657 downwards.
ACGATACAGCGGTACAGGGCAGTGGATCGCACACTGACCGGGACGGAACTGACCCGCGCGGAGCTGATCGATACCTGCAGGCGGGCAATTCTGGTCGTTCCGACGCTCGCCTATTTCGGGGCTGTGTTCAACGAGTTCCGCGGTCCCGACTACGGGTATCGCACCGCGCTGCGGGACGGCTCGCTGGAGGAGGCCCTGGGCACGGCGGCGCTTCTCGTCCGGCTGCAGAACGATATCGGCACTCCGCTGCTGAGTAGGACACCGTCCGCCAGGGCGGCGCTGTTGCGGGCATGGCGGAAAGCTCATCTCCGCGACGGCGATACGATCGTCGACTTCCTGACCCGTGCGGCAACCTATGCGCCGGAGCTGAATCGTTTCCGGAAAGACCTGTACCACGACGAATTCAATATCTGTCTCTACGACGTGTATCGGGCGCGCTCGGTCGAGGACGGCATGGCGGCGTTCCGGGAGGGACTCGATTACTACTCCGATCTCTACACGAGACAGCGGTCGGCCCTCGCCGGACAGCTCGCCCACCTGGATCGCCGACTGTCCGACCACCGAATAACCGAAGTCACACGGAGATTCGTCGATTTCCACCACGCGCTGTACGCACATCGATACGACGATCCGCGCGGCGACTATGCGGTCTGAGCACGGCACAGAGATTCCGGTCGTGCCGGGACGGATGCCCGGACTCGGCCACCTTCCCGCACTCCTCCGGCGACCGTTGGACTTCGTGTGCGAATCCCGCGCGTTCGCCCCCGTAACCCGGATATATCTGGGGACCCTACCCGCCTACCTGGTCAACGATCCCGAACTCGTTCATACCGTGCTCGTTTCGGAGGCGGACGCATGCGTCAAGGGCGTGCACTATCGCAGGCTCGCCGGGCTGCTCGGTGAGTCCTTGGCCACCACCACAGGCGTGGAACACCGTCACCGCAGGAGTTCGATCCAGCCCGCCTTCCGTCATGCCGTTGTGCGCCGCCAGGCTGCGATGATGAGGGAGGAGACAGAGCGGTTGATCGCGAATTGGGAACACGGCGCGATCCTCGCGGTCGACGACCTGATGCGGTCGCTGGCGTTGCAGATCGTGACCCGCGGCCTGTGCACGACCGAGCCGACCAGCGATGCGGCACAGGTGATCCGGCATGAGCTGCCACTGGTGTTGCGCGGCGTCGGGCGACGTGTGCTGTTGTCGGGCAAAACGTTCGAATGGTTGTTTCATGCGACCGGCCGGAGATTCGACATCGCCAACCAGCGGCTTCGCGATACCGTCGTCCGACTCGTCGCGCATCGCCGCACGAGCCCCGAGCTGCATGACGATCTGCTGGCGATGCTGATCTCGACATGCGAGTCGGATACCGGTGCCGCGCTGTCCGACAACCGAATTCACGACGAGATGGTGAACTTCCTGCTCGCGGGCACCGAAACCACCGGCAACGCGATGGCCTGGCTGTGGCATGCCGTGGCAGCCTGCCCCGAAGTGGAGCAGCGGTTACACATCGCGGCTTCCACGGGCGACTTGGATTACCCGATGCGGGTCGCGCGGGAGACACTCCGCCTGTACCCGCCGGCGTGGCTGGTATCCCGGCAAGCCTCCCGCCCGCTCCAGCTGGGCCCGTGGCAGCTGCCGACGGGTGCGCAGATCCTGTTCAGCCCCTACGCGATTCACCGTGATCCAGCAAATTTTCCGGCCCCGGACAGTTTCGATCCCGACCGCTGGCTACAGGAGCGGGCCGACTCCACGAGCCACCGCGCCTGGCTCGCCTTCGGTTCCGGCCCGCAGAACTGCATCGGACAAGGGTTCGCCTTGCTGGAGATGGCGACCGTGGCCGTGACCATTTCCCGCGAGTACCGGTTGGTTCCGGTTCGCCCGCCGCGAGCGAAGGCCTCGGCCACGTTGGTTCCCGATCGCCTACCGGTACGGATCGAGCGGCGCTCCCACAACCGCGAGGCAGCCGTCCAACGGCGGTTTGCCGGATGAAATGCCCTGTCAGGGTGCGGCCCGCTCCCGGCAGTTCGTGCACCATCCGGCAGATTGTGTTGCGCCGCTCCTGCGACGTACCGCGGAACGGACCACGCCCGCGTTGGCGACCACGATATCGAGTCGCCCATACCGGGCCACGATCAGATCGATCGCCGCGAGCATCGCGTGTCGGTCGGAAACGTCTGCGGTGACGGGAAATACGCGCTCACCGAGGTCGTCGGCCAGTCTGGTCACACACCGCCGTCGATGTCCGCGGCAGCCACCGACGCACCACGTCGATGCAGGACCGTGGCGAGTTCGCGGCCGATCCCCCGGTGAGCCAGACGGTGGACGAACTGCGCAGCGCAGCGCGTCGACGATGTAGGCGATCTGGGATTCGATCATGTAGAGCGCGGACTGATTACCCGCCGCGCCGAACGGGCCGGGGGTGATGAAGAAGTTCGGGACCGCCACCCGCTCGCCGGTGAGATCGGTCTCGACGCCGAAACGGATCGACCGCACCACATCGTGCTAGGTGGCGACGGTGCGAATGTAGTCGAGGATCTCCGACTGGCGGCCGTAGGTCCGCGACCAGTTCGGATTCGGGGCCGACATCCTCATCACCGTCATCACCCGGTGGCGCACCCATCCCCTCGCCGCCCGCCTGCTCGCCCTCGAACCCGAGCGGGTGCTCTCCAAGCTCACCACCGACAGCGAATCCGTCTTCACCATGTGCGTGTCGGCGACCGCAGCGACCTGATCACCCGCGCCGAAATCGTCTGCCACATAGTCCATTCGATGATCCTGTCCCCGCACGGGGTGGTCCCGCTCGAAACCGACGAGGAACTGGCCGCCTTCGCGCGCACGTATCTGGTGCCGATCATCTCGGGGCCGGCGCCGCGGTAGACGTCCGGATGCGGTGACGATGCACCCACCCGAATCTACCGACCAATTGGTCTCATCGGAGGCCGGAAGGTAGGAGCCGGAAGTTCGACGGCGTCAACGGCTACGTCGCCGAGGGCGACCGCCCCACGCGCTGGAGCGTGCCTGGGCGCCGAATGAGGCGGCCTGAAAGGTCTAGCGGCGCAACGTTTCCGTCGGGAAGGTTAGGCTGTCGAATGTGAACGATTCCCGGCGCACCGATCCGAACCCGCAGAGCCTGGCCATCGATCGTCCGACCCCTGCCCGCATGTACGACTACTTCCTGGGCGGCAAGGACCACTACGACGTTGACCGGGAGGCCGCCGAGCAGGTCAAGGCGGCGCTGCCGAATACTCGTGAAATCGTCTGGGAGAACAGATATTTCCTCCAGCGTGCCGTCCGATATCTGGCCGAGGCGGGCATCGACCAGTTCGTCGACCTGGGCACCGGGCTGCCGACGAAGGGCAATGTGCACGAGATCGCCCAGGCGATCACGCCGCAGGCGCGCGTGGTCTACGTCGACAACGACCCGATCGTGCTCAGCCACGGGCGCGCCCTGCTGGCCACCAATCCGAACACCACCGTCATCACCGCCGACATCCGCGACCCCGGGAGCATCCTCGAGCACCCGGACCTGCGGGCGTTGATCGACTTCGACCGCCCCTGCGCCATCCTGTTCGTCGCGATCATGCACTTCATCCCCGACGACGCCGACCCGTACGGTTCGATCGCGGCGTTCCGCGACGTCCTGGCTCCCGGCAGCTACCTGGCCCTGTCGCATCTGACGTCCGATATCGTTCCCGCGGACCAGGTTCGGCGCGTGGTCGAGGTGTACAAGGCGGCGACCTCTCCGATCGTGTTCCGCTCCGGCCCACAGATCGAGCGCATGTTCGACGGGTTCGACGTGGTGGCTCCCGGCCTGGTCCATCCGTGGCAGTGGCAGCCCTGGCTGAAATCGCCCTACGAGACCGAAGAGATGCGCACCGACTGGCTGTGGGCCGCGGTCGGACGCAACGCTCCCGCCCCGGACGCCTCGGCCTGATCCCCGGACGCCCGGCCTGCGACGGTCCTACCCCAGGGGCTGGCTCACGTCGAGCAGGGCCGTCCAGAACTCCTGCTGCACCGCGTCCCACAGGTCTTGATGCTGCGGCAACATCTCACGGGCATCTACCAGATCCAGCGAGCCCGCATCCCCGGCGAAGACGATCATTCCGCGTTGCGCCAGTGGCAGCGGTTTGTCGGGCCACTGGACCGCAGGGCTCGAGTCGTCGAGCAGCAATACGCGCCGAATCCACGGGCGCCTGCGCGTCAGTGACCAGTCCGCGGCTTTCTTGCCGTCGGCGGTTGTCGTGGTACGCAGTCCTTCTCGCTTCATTCGGCTTCCCTTGCGGCTAGTGATTCCCGGTGCGGGGGACTCGACACCCCGCACCGGGACGACTCGAGCTGCCTCAACACCATGCACCGGCCGAGAGAAGGTGGACGGCAGCTACCGAACCCGGGGCAGGCAGCGTGTCGACCGCCCGTCCAACGCGGACCCTCATCCCGTCCTCCTGTCGCAGAACAGCATTCGACTGTCCACGCTGCACGCCCGCAACAGGCGCTTCCGGTTGATGACAGTGTTCCAAACTCCGGGCGCAGATGCAACGGCAGATGCATAAGCATCTGCGAATAGACATGCAACTGCACGTGCGTTTGCATGTACAGTGGGACTGCGAGTCTCGTTCGTCGATAGGAACAGTGAGAGTGTCATGGCCAACCCCACCGCCGAGCCCCCGTTAGAGCCAGGCGAAATCGCCTGGCGGAAAAGCTCGTACAGCGGGCCGAACGGCAATTGCGTTGAACTGGCCCGGTTTTCCGGCGACCGCATCGGAGTGCGCAACTCCCGAGACCCCCAGGGCTCCGTGCTGACCTGTACGCGCGCGGAGTTCGCCGACCTGATGCGTGACATCAAGGGCGGCCGCTTCGACAGCCTCATGCTGTAAAGTAGTTCGGCGGTGCATCCGCAAGGGACTACGGATTCTTACTACACGGGAGTCGACTCGATGACAGCCAGGGCCGATCACGACAGTAATGTGGCGGTCCAAGCCTCCGCCGACCGCGGTCCGACCGTTCTGCGGATCGCGCTCGGCGGCCAGCTGCGGAAGCTGCGCGAGGAACGCGAGATCAGCCGCCAAACCGCGGGCGAGGCGCTGCGTGCATCCGAAACCAAGATCACCCGACTCGAGTTGGGGCAGACCGGGTTCAAGGAACGCGACCTGAGCGACCTGCTCACGCTGTACGGGGTCAACGACGCCGACGAGCGCGATCGCCTGCTGGCGTTGGCTCGGGAAGCCAACCGGCCGGGCTGGTGGCACCGCTACAGCGACCTGCTGCCCTCCTGGTTCGAAACCTACGTCGGGCTCGAGCAGGCCGCGCTCGGCATCCGCATCTACGAGACCCACTACATTCCAGGCCTTTTCCAGACCGCCGACTACGCGCGCTACATCTTCGGCCTGGACTCCCGCGGGGACGCCCAGCGCCTGGTCGATATGCGGATGCGGCGCCAGCGCATACTCACCCGCACACCGACCCCGCCCACCGTGTGGGCCGTCATCGATGAGCACGTGCTGCGCAGGCAGCCTCCGGACCGGGAGATGGCCCGCGATCAACTCCGCCATCTGCTCGATCTGATCGAGCGGCCCAACATCACCATGCAGGTGCTCCCGGAATCCGCGGGCCCCACCCCCGCCGAGGGTGGCTCCTTCAGCATGCTGCGCTTCCCCGAAGAGGAACTGCCCGACGTCGTCTACCTCGAACAGCTCACCGGCGCACTCTATCTCGACAAACACGCCGACCTGCAGCGCTACCGGAAGCTGATGGATATCCTCTGCGCCGGTTACGCCCACTCCGCCGAGCAGACCCCTGCGATCCTCCAGGAACTCCTCGACGGCCTCGCCTAGCGCCAGAGCGTCATCATGCCCTGCGGGACAGATGCTTTCGCTTGTCAACCCGCCGCCGCGGGAATCCCGGCTGAGGTAACGTGTGGTTCGACAACGGCTTTCAGCGATCCGATCGGATACTCCGAAGTCCGCGACCTCGGACCTGCCGAAAGAAAGGGCAAGATACACAGTGGACATCCGTGACGTCCCGCGCGGTCCCGGCCGTTTGCCTGTCATCGGACACGGTTGGAGAATGTGGCGTGATCCGGTCCAGTTCATGGTGGATCTGGCCAGTACCGGGAAAATCGCGCGTGTCGATATCGGAAATCTCACCGTCTATGTCATCACCGATTTCGAATTACTGCACAGGGTGTTGGTGGAGAATTCCGACTCCTACGAACGAGGGCTCCTCTTCGAACGTATTCGCCTCATATTCGGGGAATCGCTGATCGTTGCGGACGGTGAGCAGCACCGGGGTCTGCGCCGCCTGCTGCAACCGGCGTTCCACCGACCGGAGTTGGAAAGCTACGCCGACACCATAAAGCGCAACGCGGACGCGCTGGCGAGTTCGTGGCGGCCGGGACAGATCGTCGAGGCCCGCTCCGCGCTGCTGGACGTGGTGATCGCCAACCTGCTGGGCTCCATGTTCTCGCACGAACCCGATGCCGAGGAGCTGCGATTCATCTCGGGTCTGATCGGAGACATAGGCGCCGGCGCCATAGTGGGCAGCGTGCTGCCCAAGCCGGTGGCGAGCCTGCCGTTGCCGGTGAACCGCAAATTCCTCTCGGCCGGGACGCAACTGCGGGACTACTGCCGGGATCTGCTCGTCGCGCGCCGGGCCAGCGGTGACCACCACCGCAACGACCTTCTCGATATCCTGCTGAATTCGCCGGATAGCGAAAGCCGCAGCGACAAGTTCCTGGCAGAGCAGGCCGTCACCGTTCTCTTCGGCGGGATCGACGCCTCGACCGCCACGCTGACCTGGGCGCTGTACGAGTTGTCCCAGCGCCCGGAGGTGGCCTCGAGACTGCAGGACGAGGTCTCCGCCGCGCGCGAACTCGGCCCCCGAAGCCTGGACGAACTCGATTACCTGAATCGGTTCCTGAACGAGGTCACGCGGATTCATTCGCCGCTACTGCAAACGAGACGCACCGTCACCACGGTCGAACTCGACGGCTTCACATTTCCCCCCGGAACCGATATCGGCTACAGCATCGCCGCTATTCACCGAGATCCGAATATTTTCGCCGAGCCGAACACTTTCGATCCCGATCGATGGTCCACCTCGGGCCCCGGGTCGAAATGCCGAAGCTTCGTTCCGTTCAGCATGGGCAATCAGATGTGTATCGGCAACAATTACGCCTGGATGGCGCTGCAGACGACGATCCACAGTTTGCTGTCGAAATGGCGGTTCGAGCCGGTCGCGACGAAGAAGCTCCCGCGAGTCATGGGTCCGATCCCTGGATTCGGCCGGCTTCCGCTCGAGGTTCTTCCGGTCTCAGGCCGAGCCTGATTTGGTGAGCGTCGCCCTGCGATATCCGGATACCCGGCGGCTGAGGACGGGCACGACCGCCGTGATGACGAAGAGGCCGACGGCGACGAGGACGAAGTAGAGCAGAGATCCATTGCGGCCGAAACGAGGCAGGAAGGCGACCTCCTGGCCCGTCGCGGCGACGGCGTTGAGAAATGGGGCGTAGGCCTGCACGGTGTGCCCGCGCGGTAGCAGATTGACGGAGTTCTCGGCCACGTAGACCCAGAACAGCAGGACCGCGATGGCGGCGGACGGAGTACGAATCACCGAACCGACCGCGACACCGATACCGCATGCGGCGAACGCGTATGCCGGGACGGTCCAGAGGAACCGGATACCGGCGGAGTCCGTGATGTCCACCGCCCCATAGATCTTGGGGAACTGGTGTGGCAGCGTGACCATGACGACGACCAACAGGATAGTCGTCGCTATCGCGCTGATGGCGCCGTAGTAGATCCACCGGGACGTCGCGACCGTCCAGGACCGGGGAAACAGGAAGGCATTGAGATCGCTTGTCTGACCGCGCCATTGGGTGGCGTGGGCGTAGGCGGTGGTCACCATCATGATCGATACGGACAGGGTGATCACCCAGTACACCGAGTTGATGGTGGAGACCGTGGCTACGTAGCTCTGCCCGGGAAGATCGGCCAGTCGTTCTGCCACGGCGGCGATCGCGAAGGTGACGACCAGTGGCAGCACCAAGGTGAGCGGGACGGCGACCGTCCACAGGAAGCTGCGCCCAACGGTTCGGGTCCATTCGGCGGCGATGCCGCGGCGGATGAGGGTGGCTGGACCGGGGCCGTTCATGAGGCCACGCCCGACGCGAAATGGGTTGTCGGGCCAGCGATCCGCAGGTATGCGTCTTCGAGACTGGTCTCACCGGGCTGCAGGGCGCCCATGAGCTGATCGAACGGCTGGTCGGCCAGAATGCGCCGGTCGCCGAGGATGACGATGTGGTCGGCGTTGCGCTCGACCTCATCGAGCAGGTGCGTGGCGACCAGGACACAGGTACCGGCGTCGGCGAGCTGGCGTAGCAGTTCGCGTATCCACCGGATGCCCGCGATGTCGAGGCCGTTGAGCGGTTCGTCGAGCAGCAGGGTGCGCGGCTCGGAGAGCAGCGCGGCGGCGATGCCGACACGTTGGAGCATCCCGAGCGAATAATGCCCCAGCCGACGGTCGGCGACCCGGGCCAGGTCGACGATCTCGAGGACGTCGCCGACTCGGCCGGTGGGTAGTCCACGAGCGCGGGCGATCCAGCGTAGATGCCGACGCGCGGTGTGCCGTGGGTCGAAAGCTCGGTAGTTGAGGTGCATTCCGAGGGTTTCCGGTGTGCTGTGGTGGGCCCGGACGAGCGCCCCGTCGACCCGGACGGTACCGGCGGCTGGGGCGATGACGCCGCAGATACACCGCAGCAGCGTGGTCTTGCCGGTGCCGTTCAGGCCGATCAGGTAGGTCAGCGCCCCGTCTGCCACGGTCAGTTCAGGGACTTCGAGGACGGTGACGCCCGGGTAGCTCAGGGTGAGGTCATGGATATCGATCACGGTGCTGCGAGCCGGTCAGAAATCGCAGCCCATTGCCAGCCCGACGGCCTTGACGCCCTCGCACACGGAGCTGTTGGACAGCTTCCAGACACCGTCGATCCGCTTCCAGACCACGCGCGCGACCAGATCCGGCTGCCCCGCCGACTTGCTGCGCAGCATGGCGGTGTGCACGTTGCCGTCGTGGGTCTCGGGACCGGTGATCTCGTTCGACCCGCGCGGAGCCCGGTACCACCCGATGTTGTAGAGGGTGCGCGCGACCACGACCGCCCGCATGCCGCCCTCCATATTGGCGGCCTTGGCCGCGTCGGAGGCGGGTGTCTCGATCAGGAACGCGACCTGAGCGTCGAGATCTTCCACGGTGGGGACTTCTTTGGTGATGAGGAATTCGCCGGGCGCGGCGGAGGCGGCAGGGGCATTGACAACCGAGGCGCCGGTCGTGACCACGGCGACCGTCGCGATCGTCGACACGACTCCAGCGACAAACTCGAGGGCCTTCATATTTTCATCCTCTGATCGACTGGGACAGCACCTGATGCACGCTCGAATGTGCAGGCGGCCAACAAATTGGCGTGTTAGAGAGTACTCCTGTTCCTATCGGATACTCAGGGTTTGCGGCCGATCGCACCGAGCATGACCATCCGAGTTTCCGGCAGGTCGGGGCGCAGCCACTGCTGTACCGGCACCACACCGGGCTCCAACAGCTCGAACCCGGCGAGGAACGACTCCGTCTGCGGTGTGGACCGGAAACAGACCTGGCCCGATGTCTCGTTGGTGCCCGTGAGCACCCGGAGTATCTCCGGGTCGGAATCACTGGAACCGTGCGCGATCGCCATGTAGCTGCCCGGCGCCATCTCGTCGCGGAAGGCCGCGATGATGTCGCCGGGATTCTCGTGGTCCATCACGTAATGCAGCACGGCCACGAGCAGGATGGCAACCGGCTCGTTGAGGTCGATCAGGGTGTGGTTCTTCAGCTGATCGAGGATGGCGCGGGGACGGCGTACGTCGCCCAGCAGTGCCGCGACACCGGGTGATCCGGCCAGCAGCGCCTCGCAATGGGTGTATACGACCCGGTCGTAATCGACATATACCACCCGCGCCGACGGCTCGATTTCCTGAGCGATCTCGTGCACGTTGGGCGAGTTCGGGATACCCGAGCCGAGATCGACGAACTGACGGATCCCGGCATCGGCGGCCATCTCGACCGCCTTGCGCATGAAGCTCCGGGTGAACCAGGCCAAGGTCTTGAGTTCGGGTGCGCTGGACAGCATTTGGCGCGCCATGTCCCGGTCGACGTCGTAATTGTCCTTGCCGCCCAACAGGTAGTCGTACACCCGGGCGGAGGTCAGCTGTTCGGTGTCGAGCGGGTGCGGCGTCCGGTTGTCCTCCGACGCGGGCCCTTCGTTTCCTTCGACCACGGGTGTAACCGTAGCGGATCGCCACCGCGGGTGTGGCTTCTCCGGGGATCTGTCGCCACGTGGATGTGGTGAGTAGTCGTCAACCGAACGAGGCTCCGACACAATGCGATCCGGCGCGCTTCACAGATCGGATTCCGCCAAGGCGACCGCGTGCGCCACCGCGGACCGCGCCCGATCGACGGTCTTGTATCGACCCAGGCCGCAGGGAGCCGCGACGTCCAACGGGCCGCCGTAGGCCGACTCCGCCGCCGCCAGGCCCTGTCGTGCTTGGGCCAGCGGCTGCGCCGGATGCGCGAGCCCGGCGACAACACGCGTGGTAGCAGGCAATTCGAGGCGTGCCAGGGGCGCGTAGTACCGCGGCCGCACCGGCGCCCGGCTGCCGTCCCCGATGGGCAGGTGGACGAAATCGAGATGTCTCCCCGCAGGCCAGTATCGCGCCACCGCGTTGGCCAGCGTGACGACGGCGGCCGTCGACCGCGGCGCGACGACCGGCTTGTCGTCGAGGCTTCCGAAGCACAGATGCACTCCGAAACGGGCATCGTGGGGCGTCCGTGCGACGAGGCGTGCGATCGCCCGGCCCGCCGCGGTGGCCGCGGCCTGCCGAACGATCCCGGGTGTCCGCGCGCAGATGAGCGTCTCCGCGGCCAGTTCGAGTTGAAATACGACGTTGTCCCCCAACGTCTCGTGGATTCGGACGATCTCCCTGGCGGTGGCGTCGACGATCGGGCGGTAATAGGGGAAGGCGCGGTCACCGGGGCGGGCCGAGCGTCGACGCCACCGGAGCATCCGCGCCTCGAAAGCGATGAAACCGATGACGAACGGCGTCGGTATGCCCACCTGCAGGCGCAGCCCGGGATCGGTTCGCCGCACGTCGGCCAGCGCCTCGAGGGCCCGCCCGGTCTCCTCCGCGTAGCCGAGCGCGGCGTCGATATCGGCCTCGGCCAGCGACCGGCCCGGCCGAAGCCGAAAGGTGTTGCGGGAACGCAGCGTCGACCAATCACCGCGGCGCACGGGCTCCAGCGCCGGGACCTTGTCGAGCCGGTCGATGATGGGTCTGATGTACCACTGGGCGCGGTAGGGATCCGCTTCCCCGCCGGGGACCACGCCGTCCAGGAATTCACCGGCCGTGTCGACGGCGAACGCCATTGCCTTCTCCGGGTTGTCCAACTGCGCGGGCAAGCTGCCCACGAAGTGGATCCTGCGCTTTGGCTGCACGGCGTCAGTGTCGCACACGGCCGTCCCGAGCGGGCCGCCCGAGGGCCGTCCGGGCACTCGCGGCGCCCGCCACCGAATGTGGTGGCGGGCACCGAGATCGGGACAGGCCGCTATCGATCCTCGATCAGTCCGAGGGTGTTGCCGTCGGTGTCGGTGACGGTCGCGACTCGACGTCCGCCCGCGGCCACGGCGGTGCCGATGAGGCTATCTATGCACGGATCGGCGCAACATATCACGGGCCCCGCCGTTTCGGCTGCTCCAGGCGTCAATGGCAGGCAGCTGTGAAGGCACACAACATCCGTTCGGCGGGAACGATGACTCGAACAAGGGCGGCGCGGGCCCATCGCGCCGATGTTCGACGGTCGATAACGTCCGAATCGAAGCGGGTTCGATTCCCGACGCAGGTGGTACGGAGTGACTCGAACGGGCGTGATATGTCAGCTGCGATAACCAGGCACTGCCTGAGCTTTCCGATGGAACTGCTCGACCCGGACGCGACACCGTCCGGGAGCGACCTCGCGGCCATTCGCTCCGCGGCGGCGCTGTGGGCCCGGCAGGGCGTCCCGATCGAGCGCATCATTCAGACCGTCCACGAAGGGTTCCGCGACCTCCCGCACGTCGTCGCGGGCGGCCGCCTGCTGCAGTTGCTGGAGTCGATCAACACCGCCGTCGTCAGCGCGTACCTCGACGAGCAGCGGCTCGCCGGGGAGTCCCGGACCAGTGCCCACGCCGTGGTGTCCGCACTGCTCAGCGGGCACGGCGTCACGGCGCTCACCCGGCAGCCCGGCATCCGCATCGCCGATTCGTACCAAGTTGTGGCGCTGCGCATTCCGTCCCACTCCGACGAGTTCGGGTCGCGCGCGGAGGTACAGCGGGCGGCGCGCCGGAAGCTGCGACGAGTCCGCGCCGCGCTGGCGGAGGCGCTGGGTTCGCCGCCCCTCGCGCTGCTGGACACCGACAGCGGCACCGTGCTGATACCCGACGATCCGCCCGATGCCGCCGGGATGTCCGACGCGGTCCTCGCGGCCGTGAACGCCGCCGCCGGGGTGGATCTCACCGCCACCCTCGTGCCGTCGGGCACCGACCGGATACCGGCCGCAGCCGAGGAGGCGCACGAGCTGCTCGACCTGGTCCGCAGCATCGGCCGTCCCCCGGGCCTGTACCGGCTGGCGGATGTGGCGATCGAATATCAGCTCACCCGGCCGAGTCCGGCCCGCGATCAGCTCACCGCCGTGATCGCACCGCTCGCCGACTACCCGGAACTGCTCGACACGTTGCGGGCGTACGTCGCCAGCGGACTCAATCGCAAGGCGGCCGGGCGGCGAATGCATGTGCACCCCAATACGATCGACTACCGCCTGCGCCGAATAGCGACGGTCACCGGTCTCGATCTCACGACCGCCGAGGGCATCGTCCGCGCCCGGATCGCCTTGCTGGCGGACGATCTCGCGCATTCCCGGCCCGCGGCGTGACATCAGCCCGCGAGCCGGGACGCCGCGGCCACGCCCGATCGATAGCACGCCTCCAGCTGAGCGCCCAGCAGATAGTCCCCGGCCAGCTCCAATCCCGCGATCGCCCCGGCCTGCGCCCGCACCTTGGCAAGGAAGTCACCGTGGCCCGGGACGTAGGCGCAGTGCGCTTCCGGCCAACTCCGTGAGGCGATGCGGAGTCTCGCGACCGGGCCTGTCCCCAGATGCTCCAGGACCCGGCCCTCCGCGGCGTCGATCCACTCCGCCAGTTGCCGGTCGTCCGGTCGCGGGCGGGCGGCGCGGCCGCTGAAGGTGTAGCGGACGACATCCAGGTCGTTGATGCCGTACACGCCGGCGGCGCTGCACGGTCCGGAGTCGAAGGCGATCGATCGCACGGCGCTGTCGAACAGCGGGCGGTCGTACTGCACCACCGCCACCGTGGACGGGAAGTACCTCACCTCGGCCAGCAGCTTGCCGAGTGCGGGTATATCGTCGTCCACCACGAGCCGCGCCGCATGGGCCGGGGTTGCCAGGACAACCCCGTCGTACTCGAATCGCGTTGTCGTGCCTTCGTTTTCGGAGATCTCCAGCCCGGTCACCCGACCGTCACGGCACACGATGCGGTCCACCCGCGTGCGCAGGCGTACCAGCACCCGGCTCGCGATCCGGTCGAGGGCGGGCTGGATGCCGTGCACGAGTTGGTCGTATCGGTCCATGACCATGCCGAGGCCGACGCCGAACGTGCCGAGAAACATCTCATCGGGTTCGGCCGCGTTGAGCCGCAACGTGATCGGCCGCAGTATGGTGTCCGCGAAATCGGGCGTGAAATGCGCGGCCAGCGAGACCCGGTCCGCTTCGGCGGCGGTCCGGGTGAAGAACTCCGAGCCGAGGTATCGGTTTCGCTCGTCCACTCGCACCCTGGCCCCGAAGTAGAGCATCTTCACCGTATCCAGGCGCGACCCGCTGCGGACCAGATGGCGCACCAGTCCGGCGACCCCCGGATTGTCGAGCGTCACCAGCTTTCCACCGATGACCTGGGAGCTGTTGATCCCGAACGGCTCGTACGCGTGCGCGCCGTTGGCGGCGAGGAACTCGCGCAGTACGCGATAGCGCCTGCCGATATTCTTGCCGCCCAGCATGATCGGGCGATCGCCGAGCACGCCCACGCCGCAGCGGCCGCCGAGCACGGCCTCGCGCTCGATGACCTCGACCTGGTGACCGGCCTGTTCGAGCTGGGCTGCCGCGGCCAGGCCGGACATGCCGCCGCCGATGACCGCGAATCGCTTGGCGGGCCTCGTCATGGATGTGGTTCTCCCTGTCCTATTCGGCATCCGGGTAGGGCGCCAGCTCGACGCGCGCGGAGGCGATCGGGCGCCCGTACTGGCGCAGTTCGACATCGATGGCGATCTCGCCGAAGTCCATGCCCCCGCAGTGCGCTGCCGCGCAACCGATCTCGGCGCCGAGTTCGCCGAACCCGGTGAACCGGGACTCGATCGCGACGACCGCCGCCACCGGCGCGTCGAGCAGGCCATGCTCCGTGGCACAGACGAGGGCGGCCTGCCGGAAGCACTCCAGGAACAGCGGGCCGGGGACATGATCGTAGGGGTGGTCGAAGAAGCTCGGATGGCCCTGATCGACGATCGCCACCAGGCCCCGGTCCGCCGAGTTCGCCCTGGCCAGCACCACGTTTCGCGGATCGCGACGCCCGACCTCGCTAGGAGACAGCGGAACACACGGCGGTCCGGTTTCCGCGTCCTGGTGTTGCCGCTGCTGGAGACGTCGGAACTCGTCATATGTCGCCCGGGGAAAGGTGACTCCGCCACCCCCGGCTGTCAGCGCCCGCGCGCCACCGACGGTGAGCGTCGCCTCGAAGGCGACATCGTCGTAATAGCCTCGTGCGCAAGCGTTTCCGCCGGGCCGCAGCCGGACGACTCCCTCCAGCGGCGTCCGCTCGTCGTCTCGATAGACGCTCAGATCCTCGACCACGAAGTCGAATCGCTGCAGGCTCGACGGCGCATCGGCGGGGACACCGAGATACCGCTGGCCCACGACCAGCAATGACTGGCGAATCGCCTCCACCGTGGACAGCGGATCGTGGTAACCGGCCAGCCGATCGAACCAGAGCGAATGCGCCCGCGGAATCTGCACCGCGACCAGGAACTCGTCGGTGGCGACGGGAGCGGTATCGGCGACGAAGACCTCGGCGAGGGCGCGGCGGTGGGCCAGGGCGGCCGGGACCAGCTGCTCGAAGGCCAGTCCCGGGCCCGCCGCGGCGGCCGACAGATCGCTCATGCGTGCGCCACCTCCGGTGTGTCGCTCCATATCCGATCGGTGACCAGCCGCGCCAGCGCCCGCGGTGTCGGGTGCGTGAAGAGGTCCTCGAGGGAGATTCCGATACCGGCGGCCGCATTGATCCTGCTGCGCAACTCCAGCACCGACAGGGAGGTCAGACCGATCGCGAGAACCGTCGCGTCGAGATCGATGTCCTCGGTGGGCAGCTCGGTGAGAATCTCGCGAATCTGCGAAACCACCAGGCGCAGTGCGAAATCGATGCGCTCGCCGGGCGGGACCGTCGTACGCCATTCGGGCGGTCGCGTCGGTTCCGGCGAATCGGCCGGGCCACCACCGTCGACCAGTTCGGCCCCGGCGTCTCCGAGCAGACCCTGCAGTACCGCGCGATCGGCGCGAATCCAGTAGTTGCGGCGCTGAAACGCGTAGGTCGGCAGGTCCACCGCCCGCACGGGATGGCTGGAGTAGAGCTGCGGCCAATCCACCGGCACACCCCGAACCCAGCCACACGCAGCGGCTTTCACCGTCGACAGGGCCTCGTCGGCGCCCGGCCGCAACAGCGGAACGGCCGCGGCATCGGCGTCGGTGATCGTTTCGTAGACCAGGCCGGACAGCACATCCCCCGGACCGACCTCGAGAAATGTGGTCACACCCGATTCCCGCAACCGGCTCACGCTGTCGTGGAAGCGGACGGTACCGCGGGCCTGCCCGATCCAGTGGTCCGCTGAAGTCAGCTGTCCCGGAGTCGATTCCGCGCCGGACGAGGTAGAGAACACCGGAACGCGCGGCTCCTCCAGGCGAATGGCGGACACCGCCTCGCGCAACTCGCCCAGGATCGGATCCATGTGCGGCGAATGGAACGCGCGATCGGCGCGCAGCCGCGTGACCCTTCTGCCGCGGCCCCGCCAATACCGCGCGACCTCGGCCACCGCGTCGGTATCACCCGAGATCACGGTGGCGTTCGGCCCGTTCGCGGCGGCCACCGACATCGCGGACTCGCGCCCGGCGATCGATGCGGCGGCCTCGTCGGCGGACGCCCGCACCGAGACCATCGCACCCGGCGCCAGTCCCTGCATCAGCCGTCCCCGGGCGGCGACGACGGCGGCCGCGTCCGGCAGCGACATCACTCCCGCGACGTGGGCGGCGGTCAATTCTCCGATCGAATGGCCGACCACGTAATCCGGTGTCACACCCCAGGATTCGAACAGCCGGTACAGTGCCACCTCCAGCGCGAAGACCGCGGGCTGGGTGTAGTCGGTGCGATCGATGAGGTCCGGATCGTGGCCGGTGGCGAACAGCACCGCACGCAGCGGAGCCTCGAGGTGACCGTCGAAGTGCGAGCAGACCTCGTCCAGCGCCCGCGCGAATACCGGGTACGTCTCGGCGAGCCGTCTGCCCATCCCGGCACGCTGCGCGCCCTGGCCCGGGAACATGACCGCCACCCGGCCCTGCGCACCCGAACGGCCGCCGACCACCGCCGACGCGGGCCGTCCGGCGGCGAGGGCCGCCACACCGTCCAGCAGTTCCGCACGGGTTCCGGCCACGACCACCGCCCGGTGGTCGAAGGTCGAACGCGTCGTGGCCAGGGAGTGGCAGATGTCCACGGTCCGGCGCTCGGGCGCGGTCTCGCAGGCGGCGCGCAGCCGTTCCGCCTGCTCGCGCAGCGCGCCGGGGTTCTTCGCCGAGAGCACCCACGGAATCGGGCAGGTCGGCTCCGAAACCCGTTCCGCCTCCTCGGTTTCCGGCGCTTGCTCGACGACGACATGGGCATTGGTGCCGCTGATCCCGAACGACGATACCGCCGCCCGGCGCGGACGGTCGGTTCGCGGCCACGGCTGCGGCTCGACGGCCAGCCGTATCCCGCCCGCCGACCATTCCGCGTGCGGGGTCGGCGCGTCCACGTGCAGCGTCGGCGGCACCGCGCCGTGGCGAATCGCCTGGACCGCCTTGATCAGCCCCGCGACTCCGGCCGCGGACTGGGTGTGCCCCATATTCGACTTGATCGAACCCAGGAGCAGCGGCTCCGCACCGCCGCGACGACCGTAGGTCGCCAGCAGGGCCTGCACCTCGACCGGATCGCCGAGCAGGGTGCCGGTGCCGTGCCCCTCCACCATGTCGACCTCGTCGGCTCGCACGCCCGCGTTGGCCAGCGCGGATCGGATCACCCGCTGCTGGGCGAGGCCGTGCGGCGCGGTGAGACCGTTGGAGGCGCCGTCTGCGTTCACCGCCGATCCGCGCACCACCGCGAGCACCGGATGCCCGTGCCGACGCGCGTCCGAGAGACGCTCCAGCACAACGACTCCGGCGCCCTCGCCCCACGCGGTGCCGTCGGCCCCGGCGGCGTAGGACTTGCACCGTCCGTCCGGCGCCAAGGCGCGCTGCCGGGAGAACAGCGCGAACGGTCCCGGCGTCGACAGCACCGTCGCGCCGCCCGCCAGTGCCGTATCGCACTCCCCCAGCCGCAGCGACTGCACCGCCTGATGCAGCGCGACCAGCGACGACGAACACGCCGTATCGATGGTCATGGCTGGGCCCTCCAGCCCGAGCAGGTAGGCGATCCGGCCCGCCGCCATGGCGGCCGAGTTCCCGGTGAAGTAGTAGGTCTCCGCACCGTCCCACGCCTCGGTCGCGCCGAAACCGTAGCCCTGTTCGCTGAGGCCGATGAAGACACCGGTCGCGCTGCCGCGCAGCGTGTTCGGGTCCAGGCGCGCGCGTTCCACCGACTCCCACGCGATCTCGAGCAGCAGCCGCTGCTGCGGGTCCATCGCCTCGGCTTCGCGGGGGCCGATCCCGAAGAACCCGGCGTCGAAGTCGCCCGCGCCGTCGAGGAATCCGCCCTCGCGCACATAGGATTTCGCGAACTTGTCCGGGTCGGGGTCGTAGATGCCCTCGATGTCCCAACCCCGGTCCGGTGGGAAGTCGCCGATCAGGTCCCGACCCGCGAGCAGGGCGTCCCACAACTGCTCCGGTGACCCGATACCGCCCGGGAACCGGCAGGCCATCGAGACGACGGCGATCGGTTCGCGGGTACGTTCCCGCTCCGCGTCGAGGCGCTGCCGCATCTGCTGCAGTTGCCGGGTGGCGCGCCTGAGGTAGTCGCGCAGTTCCGCTTCGTCGGCCATGGTGTGCCTCCCCGTTCGGTTCAGACCGGCCGAACCTGGTCGATCAGGTCGAACAGTTCGTCGTCGTCGGCGCCGTCGATATTGTCGACCAAGTCGTCGGTGGTACCGCCGCGGAGCAGCCGCACGACGGTGTCGACGCGGGCCAGCAGCTCATTCACCTGATGTGGCGGCAATTCGACTGCGGCGCAACCGGTCACGAGCGCATCCAGCTGACCGGCGATTCGCGCCGCGGGGTCGTCGGCGGGCGCGATCTCCAGGCGGATGTGGCGGGCCAGGGCGGCCGCGTTCGGGTAGTCGAACACGACAGTCGTCGGCAGCTTCGCACCGGTGGCCGCCTTCAACCGGTTCCGGAACTCCACCGCGCCCAGCGAATCGAATCCCAGGTCCGTGAACGCGGTTTCGGCGGGGACCTCCTCCGGCGTGGCATGACCCAGTACCGCGGCCGCGTGCGACCGGATGACGCCGAGAACGACCCGTTCCTGCTCGGCCGCGCCCAAACCGGCCAGCCCGGCCAGCAGTTGCGCCGACGCACCCGAACCGCTGTCGGCGACCCGGCGCGGCGTCCGCAGCAGAGCGCGCAGCACGGCGGGCATGTCGTCGGGGTCGCCGAGCGACCGCAGGGCCGGAATGTCCAGCCGCGCGGGGACTGTCAACGGATGCCCGAGTGACAGCGCCGCGTCGAACAGCTCCATGCCCTCGTCGTCGCCGAGCGGGATCAGGCCGTCGCGGCGCATGCGTTGCCGGTCCCGCTCGCCCAGATGTCCGGTGATGCCCGTGGCGTGTTCCCACAGCCCCCACGCCATCGCCGTAGCGGGTAGCCCGGCGCGCTGCCGTCGCTGGGCCAGGGCGTCGAGAAAACCGTTCGCCGCGGCATAATTCGACTGTCCGGGAGCGCCGAGCACACCCGCGATCGAGGAGTACATGACGAATACCGCCAGCTCGCGGTCGGCGGTCGCCTCGTGCAGATGCCACGCGGCATCGGCCTTGGCCCGGAACACCCGATCGATGTGCTCGGGTGTCTGGGCGGAGAACACGGCGTCGTCGACGACTCCGGCGGCGTGCACGACGGCCGTCAGCGGGTGGCCGCCGGGAATCGCCGCGAGCAAGTCCTCCACGGCCGACCGGTTCCCGACATCACAAGCCGCGAAGGTGATCTCGGCGCCCAGCGCCGAGAGTTCGGCGGCCAGTTCGGGTGCACCCTCGGCGTCACGGCCGCGGCGGCTGGTCAACAGCAGATGCCGGGCGCCGTATTCGGTGACGAGGTGCCGGGCGACGACCGCGCCGAGACCGCCGGTGCCGCCGGTGATCAGGACGGTGCCGTCGCGATCCAGCGGCCTGGGCACGGTGAGGACGTACTTGCCGATGTGCCGCGCCTGACTCAGCTGCCGAAATGCCTCGGGCGCGCGCCGCACGTCCCAGGATGTGACCGGAAGCGGTTGCAGCACACCGTTTTCGAATAGTGCGTGCAGATCGGACAGAATGGCCCGCAGCCGGTCCGGCCCCGCCTCCATCAGCAGGAAGTTGCGATACCGGACCCCGGGGTAGCGCGCGGCGATCTCGTCGGGGTCGCGCAGATCGGTGAGGCCCATCTCGATGAACCGACCGCCCCGGGGCAGCAGTTCCAGCGAGGCGTCCACCTTGTCGCCCGTCAGCGAGTCGAGGACGATATCGACGCCGCGCCCGCCGGTGGCCGCCAGGAATTCGGCGGCGAACTCGGTGGTCCGGGTATTGCCGATGCGCTCGTCATCGAACCCGTTGGCGCGCAGGGTATTCCACTTACCGGTGCTGGCGGTGACGTACAGGTCCAGGCCGAGGTGCCGCGCCACCTGCACCGCGGCCATCCCGACGCCGCCGGTCGCCGCGTGCACCAGCAGCGACTCCCCCGCCCGCGCGGCGGCCAGATCCACCAGCGCGTAGTAGGCGGTGGCGAACACGATCGGCGCCGCCGCGGCCTGTTCGTAGGACCAGCCGTCCGGAATTCGGATCACGGTCCGATGGTCGGTCACGACGGTGGCGCCGATGCCGGTGAAGATCCCCATGACCCGGTCGCCGGGGGCGAAATCCGCCACGCCGGCACCGATCTCGACCACTACGCCGGACCCCTCGCCCCCGACGGGCGTGTCCGGGGTCGGGTACATGCCGAGCACGATCAGCACATCGCGGAAGTTGACTCCGGCCGCGCGCACCGCGATGCGGACCTGACCGGGCTCCAGGGCGGCCTCGGCGTGGGGCGCGATGATCATGTTGTCGCCGTCCAGGGTGCCGCGGTCCCGGGTGGTCAGCCGCCAGCCGTCTCCGGCGACGGCTTCGGCGGAGCCGACCGTATCCGCTCCCGCACGCGCCAGTCGCGGCGCGTACGCCTCACCGTGCCGAATCGCCAACTGCGGCTCGGACATCGAAACGGCCAGGCACACCGCCTCGCGATAGTTCTCGCGATCGTCGATATCGAGCAGGGTGACGCGGCCCGGATTCTCGTTCTGCGCACTGCGCAGCAGCCCCCATACGGCCGCGGCCGCCAGGTCCTCGGCGTCCTCGCCGCCGTGGACCGCGACGCCGCCGGAGGTGACGACGACGACGGAGGCGTCGTCCGCCAGCAGTTCCTGTACCCGCTGCTGGACGACGGCGACCCGGGACCGCACCGCCTCGGTGAAATCATGCCGCGAGGCGACCTCGAAGACATTCAGCACCGCGAAGTCGCGATCCGCGTAACCGCAGCGCTCCGAATGGATCTCGTCGCCGACCGACCCGGTGATCGGGGAATCCCACTGTGCGGGTCGGATATCCGGAGGCGGCGGCACCGCGGCCCAGGTCAGCTCGAACAGGCCGTGATCGGCGACCGCTGGGCGCGTCCCGAGGGCATCGAGCGAAACATCCCTCAGCACCAGCGCTTCCGCCCGCGCCACCGGACCGCCCGCGGTGTCCGTCAGCTCCACACCGATCCGGTCCGGCCCGCTGGGCGTCATCCGAACGCGCAGCTCCGTCGCGCCGACGGCATGCAGGGATACGCCCTCCCACGCGAACGGCAGTCGCACCCGACCGGATTCGGCGGGTCCGGCGGCGCCGGTGGCGATCAGGGCGTGCAGGGCCGCGTCGAGGAGCGCGGGATGCAAGCCGAAACGCGCGGCGTCCGCCCGGCCCGGCTCGGGCAGCCGCACCTCCGCCAGTATCGAATCACCGTGACGCCAGGTCCGCCCGAGGCCGCGAAAGCACGGCCCGTAGTCGTATCCGGCCGCGGCCATGACCTCGTAAGGGTCATCGACCCGCGGAACCGGCACCGCGCCGACGGGAGGCCACGGGTCGTCGGTGGCCGCCGCGGCACGGCCGCCGTCCGATCTCTGCAGCGTGCCCGCGGCATGACCGGTCCACGCCGCCTCCTCGCTCGAATCGGCGGGCGCCTGCGGCCGCGCGAAGACCGAGACCGACCGCTGCCCGGATTCCCGGGAACCGCCCACTGCCACTTGCAGTTCCACCGCGCCCTGCTCGGGCAGCACGAGCGGCGCCTCCAGCACGAGTTCACCGACCACGGGACACTGCACCAGATCGCCCGCGTACCAGAGGAGTTCGAGGAACGCGGTCCCGGGCAACAGCGCCGAACCGCCGATCCGGTGCTCGGACAGCCACGAATGCGACCGCAGCGACAGCCGACCCGTCAGCAGCAGCCCGCCGTCGTCGGCGACGCTGACCTTCGCGCCCAGCAGCGGATGATCGGTGGCCGCCAGCCCGGCGGCCCGCACATTGCTGCCGGTCGCCACCTCCAGCCAGTAGCGCTTGCGCTGGAACGCGTAGGTAGGCAGGTCGATTCGCCGGGCCTCCGCACCCTCGAACAGTTGCCGCCACCGCACCGGCACACCGCGGCTGTACGCGGCCGCCATCCCCGAGACGAACGCCAGGTCGCCGGGCACGCCCGGGCGCTGCAGGGTGGTGGCTGTGACCGCGTCCGCCGCGTCGCCGGAATCGTCGAGGATGTCGTGGACGAGGGAGGTCAGCGTGCCGCCCGGCCCCGCCTCGACGAAGCACCGCACGCTCCCCTCGTCGCGCGCCCACTGCACCGCGTCGAGGTACCGGACGGGTTCCCGCAGATGACTCACCCAGTAGTCCGGCGAACACAGCTCCGCAGCGTCGGCGGCCTTTCCGGTCAGCGCGGAGATCACCGGAATCGCCGGTGGGGCGTAGCTCAACTCCCGGCAGACCTCGGCGAACTCGGTCAGGATCGGATCCATCAGCGGCGAATGGAAGGCATGGCTCACCCGCAGCGGGGTCACCCGCACACCGCCCGCGCTCAGCCGGGCCGAGATGTCCGCCACCGGAATCCGCGCGCCGGAGATCACGACGGCCGCGGGGCCGTTCACGGCCGCCAGCCCGACCTCGTCGCCGTGGCCGCGAACCAGGTCGGCGACGCTGTCCGCGTCGGCGCCGACAGCGATCATGGCGCCGGTCGCGGGCGCGGACTGCATCAGGCGGCCACGCGCGGCCACCAGCGTGCACGCGTCGGCCAGCGTCCAGACGCCCGCGATATAGGCGGCCACCACCTCGCCGATCGAGTGGCCTATCACGAATTCCGGTCGCAGACCCCATGATTCGGCCAGCCGATAGATCGCGACCTCGGTCGCGAACAGCGCGGCCTGCGTCACCGCCGTGCGGTCCAGTTCCGCCGTCGCGGTGCCGGGCTCGGCGAATACGGCAGCGCGCAGCGCGGTATCGAGTCGCGTCCCGAACTCCGCGCAGACCTCGTCGAAAGCATCGCGGTAGACCGGGTATCGGTCGTACAACTCGCGGCCCATGCCGGTCCGCTGCGCCCCCTGACCCGGGAACATCACCGCCGTGACGGCCCCGCCGGTGCCGCCCGGGAGACCCGGACCGTCGGCCACCGACCGCAGGCCCGCGATCAGTTCCTCGGCGTCCCGCCCGACCACCACCGCGCGATGCTCGAGTTGCGCGCGCGAACTCACCAGGGAGAAACCGATATCGACCGGATCGGCACCGCGGTTGTCCTCGATCCACTCCAGCAGCGTTCCGGCCTGTGCGGCAACCGATTCCGCGGAACGCCCGGTGATCACCCACGGAATAGCCGGTGGCACCGAGGCATTCACACTCCGGGTCGCCTCGGCCGCGGGCTCCCCCTGCTCGACGACGACGTGCGCGTTGGTTCCGCTGATGCCGAACGAGGACACCGCCGCGCGGCGCGGCCGGTCGGACTCCGGCCAGGCCCGCGTCTCGGTCACCAGCCGCACCCCGCCCGCGGACCAATCCACGTGTGGCGTCGGCGCGTCCACGTGCAGCGTCGGCGGCACCAGCCCGTACCGCATGGCCATGACCATCTTGATGACGCCGCCGACGCCGGCGGCCGCCTGCGTGTGCCCCATATTCGATTTGATCGAGCCGAGCAGCAGCGGGTTCGACGCGTCGCGCCGCGCGCCGTAGGTCGACAGCAGCGCCTGCGCCTCGATGGGATCGCCGAGAGTCGTTCCCGTGCCGTGCGCCTCGACAACGGCCACGTCTTCGGTCGACAGTCCGGCGTCGGACAGCGCCGACCGGATCACCCGCTGTTGCGACAGACCGTTGGGAGCGGTCAGCCCGTTGGACGCTCCGTCGGAGTTGACCGCGGCGCCGCGCACCAGTCCGAGAATCGGGTGGCCGAGCCGCCGGGCATCGGAAACACGTTCCAGCAGCAGCATTCCCGCGCCCTCGCTCCATGCCGTGCCGTCGGCGGCCGCCGCGAAGGACTTGCAGCGGCCGTCGGCCGCCAGTGCGCGCTGGGTGGAGAACGCGACGAACGCGGCCGGGGTGGTCATGATCGTCACGCCGCCCGCCAGGGCCATCGCCGACTCCCCGGAGCGCAGCGAGCGCACGGCCTGGTGGATCGCGACCAGCGACGACGAGCACGCGGTGTCGACGGTGACCGCCGGGCCCTCGAGCCCGAACACATACGCCACCCGCCCGGAGGCGATACTGGCGGCCTGGCCGGTCATCAGGAACTGCTGGATCCCTTCGCGCGCCCGCTCGTCCATGTCCCGGGCCGTCGGGCCCTGGGAATCGGACATCATGCCGATGAACACCCCGGTCTCGCTGCCGCGCAGGCTCGCCGGATCGATCCCGGCCCGCTCGACGGCCTCCCACGCCGTCTCCAGCACCAGCCGCTGCTGCGGATCCATGGCCAGCGCCTCGCGCGGGCTGATCCCGAAGAAGTCGGCATCGAATTCCGTGGCGCCGCTGACGAATCCGCCGGTTTTCACGTAGGACCTGCCCGGGCGCCCGGGCTCCGGATCGAAGACACCGTCGATGTCCCACCCGCGATCCGCGGGCCACTCCGATACCAGGTCGGTGCCCTCGACGACCGCCTGCCACAGCTGCTCGGGGGTAGCCACGCCGCCCGGGTAGCGACAGGCCATCCCGACGATCGCGATCGGCTCACTCGCCCGCGACTCCACGTCCTCCAGGCGTTTCCGGGTGGTCTGCAACTCCCGGACGGCCTTCTTCACGTACGAGCGGAGCTCGTTCTCACTCGCCATTGCGCAAACATCTCCTGCATCAGTGGGTATCGGAGAGGGAGCAGCTCAACGACCGGTGTCCTATCGAGACCCCGCGCTCATCCGGCGCGGGCGATCGGCCAGAGACATGCTCGGAACACTGACCAGCGCCACGCTACGACACCACGCGAGCGAAGTCGCCTGCCGCAGTGACACTTTGGGAAATGACCAACGATCCGGCAGTGGTGTCTGACAATCTCCAAACTCATTGCCGTGCGATTGCGGGGCTCGTTAGGGTCGGTCGCCATGGCGTGGACCCCCGATCTCATACCGGACCAGCACGGCCGGACGTTCGTCATCACCGGGGCGAACGGCGGCCTGGGTGCGGAGCTGACGCGTGCCCTCGCCGCACGCGGTGCGACGGTGGTCATGGCGTGCCGCGACACCGCGGCGGCCCAGCGGATCGCCGACCGTCTCGGAGGCGACATCTCGGTGGCGCCACTGGATCTGGCGGAGCTGTCCTCGGTCCGGCGCTTCGCGCGGCACTGCGGAAGCCTCGACGTGCTGATCAACAATGCCGGGCTGATGAACGTTCCGTTCGGGCGGACGGCCGACGGTTTCGAGCGGCACTGGGCCGTCAACCACCTCGGTCACTTCGCGCTGACGGGGCTACTGCTCGACCGCCTCCGCGATCGCATTGTCTCGGTCTCCAGCATCGCCCACGGCTGGACGCGCTCGCTGCGCACCGACGATCCGGGCTTCGAACACCGCGGGTTCGTGCGGCCGCTGGCCTACGCCGAATCCAAGCTGGCCACACTGATGTTCGGCCGCGAACTGCAGCACCGGTTCCGCGAATCGTCCGCGGCGCTGAGGTCCTACACGGCACACCCCGGCATCGCACCGACGAAGCTGGTCGCCAGGACCGAGACGCCGCTGGACCTCGTGTCCGAGCCGTTCATCCGGCTGATCGGCCAATCACGATCTGCCGCGGCGCAATCCATCCTGTTCGCGGCCACGGCGAAGGACGCGGACCCCGAGCTCTACTGGGGGCCGACCCGGATGTTCAACACCCGCGGCCCGGTCGGGCCGTCACCGTCGAGCCGACTGTCCCGGGATCGAGCGCACGGGCTCCGGCTCTGGGGCATGTCCGAGCGGGCGACCGGCGTCCGATACCGGACGAGCACGCGGGAGGCCGTCCATGAGGACCAGTAGTCTCCGGCTCCTCGCGTGCGCGGTGCTGGCCGCCCTGCTCGCCGCCTCCGGCACACCCGTGCTGTCCGGCGCCCAGCCGATCTACCCGGCCCCCGATCCGGACCCCTTCTATGCCGCGCCCGCGGATATCGCCGCACGCAACCCCGGCGACGTTTTGGACGTCCGGACACAGCCGAATCTGCCGTATTTCCCCACGGCCACAGTCACTCTGGTGAAGTTCCGGTCGTCCGACTCGCACGGCGCCCCGATCGCCGCGACGACCACGATCCTCACCCCGGCCGACCACCGGCCCGGCGCGCCGCTGCTGTCGTATCAGCACATCATCAACGGGCTGGGCACCCAGTGCGCGGTCTCGCGCGCCCTCTACGCCTACGACCCGAATCTGCTCTATCGGGCTGTCCCCCTGCTCAATACGATGCTGCTGCGAGGGTGGAGCGTCGCGCTCCCCGACCACCTCGGACCACGGGTCGCCTACGGCGCGGCGCGGCTCGGGGGCCAGATCACCCTAGACGGAATCCGTGCCGCGCAACGGGTTTCCGCACTGGGGCTCGCGGACAGTCCCGCCGCCATGCTCGGCTACTCCGGCGGCGGCATGGCCACGGCGTGGGCGGCCGCGCTCGCCCCCAGCTACGCGCCGGAGCTGCGCCTCGCCGGATCCGCGGCGGGCGGCGTGCCGATGAACATCGCGACGATGGCGCGTGCCCTCGGCCTGGCGCCGCACCCCATGTTCGGGCTGGCCATGGCCGCGGCGCTGGGCTTGGAGCGGGAGTACCCGGACCGGCTGCCGATCAGCGACCAGCTCAACGCCACCGGCCTGGCGGTGCGTGACGCCATGGCCAACGGTTGCACGGTCGAACTCATCGCGCACGGCGCCATGCACAGCGCCGCCGAACTCGCGGCGACCACATCGCTGATCGACGACCCGCGGGTCTGGGAGGTGGGCGAAGAGAACAGCCTCGAGGTCTTCGACGGCATACCGTCGGCGCCGATCTTCGAGTGGCACACCCCGATCGACCCGCTCATCCCCGTCGACGCGATCGACCGGACCACGGACAGGTACTGCCGGGCGGGCGTCCCGGTGCAGTCCGAATTGTATTCGAGCCCAGACCATCTCGCCGCCGCCGTGCTGGGCTTCCCCGCCGCCGTGGCCTGGCTCGACGCCCGGTTCCGCGGCGAGCCCGCGCCCAGCACCTGCTGATCCGCACCCCTCACACCACCGAAGGATGACCATGCGTCGGATGTTGACGACCGTCTTGGCGTTGCTGCTGTGCGCCCTGTCGGTCAGCGCGATCGCGCCGTCTGCGACCACCCAACCCCTGTATCCCACACCCGATCCGGACCCGTTCTTCGCTCCCCCGGGCAATCTGGCCGACCTCGCCCCCGGCGACGTCGTCCGCATGCGCAAGCTCGACACCGGCCCGTACGCCGGTACCGCGATCTGGCACGTCGCGTTCCGTTCCACCAATTCCGCGGGGAATCCCATCATGGCCGTGACCACGGCCCTGATCCCCGCCGGGGTGCGGAATCCGCCGCTGGTCTCCTATCAGGCATTGATCAATTCGCTGGGCACCAAATGCAATCCGTCGCATTCGCTGATCAACGAGGAAACTCTGGATTCGCTGGGGGCCGTGCTGCCCCTCGGCCGCGGCTGGGCCATCGCGCTGCCGGACTATCTGGGCCCCAACGTCGCCTACGGCGCGGCGCGGCTGAGCGGCATGGTGACACTCGACAGCGTCAAAGCCCTGCAGCGCGCGCCGGAACTCGGGCTCGGACAATCGCTCATCGCGCTCGCCGGATACTCCGGCGGCGGCATGGCCAGCGCGTGGGCGGCGGCGCTGCAGCCGACATACGCCCCGGACCTGCAGCTGGCCGCCGTCGCCGCCGGGGGCATTCCGGCGGATCTCGAGCAGATGGCGCTGGGCATCGGATTCGGGCCGCACCCCGGATTCGGTCTGGCCTTCGCCGCCGCGATGGGACTCGAACGCGAATATCCGGAGCGTCTGCCGATCTCGGATCAGCTCAACGACACCGGCCTGTGGTTCCGGGACTTCACCCACGACGAATGCCGTCGCTTCCTGCTCTTCCACGGCGCGTTCCGCAACGCGGAGCAGCTCGCGGCGACCAAGAGCCTCATGGACAGCCCCGATGCCCGCGCGGTCCTGCACGAGAACAGCCTGCGCAGATATCCGGGCCTGCCGCAGGCGCCCACCTTCATCTGGCAGGGCGTCTACGACGAGTTGACCCCGTTCGACGCCGTCGCCGACGTCGCGGCCCGATACTGCCGCGAGGGTGCGCCGGTGTCGTTCTCCCGCTACGACATCGCCGAACACATGACCACCGCGGTCGCCGGATTGCCCGAGGCGTGGAACTTCATCGAGGCCCGTTTCCGGAACGAGCCGGTGCCGACCCGCTGCTGAATTGTGGTGAACACCAATGCTCATCGCGCTACCCGACCGAGATTCCAGCAAGCCTCGAGAGCGCCTCGCGGCATCGATCGCCGCGGTTAACGTTCGATAGCTGGAGAAAAGCGGGGGTGGAAGGAAACGCTATGAGAGTCTATCCCCAGGTTCGATCGAGCCTGACGATCTCGGGCAGTCCGATGTCGTCGGCACTGCGGGACGTGCCGAAACTATCGCGTCAGATGGTCCGTCATTTCATCGACAATGTCGCGCCCTGCGGGACGCTGCCCGGCGACGCCCTGCGCGGCGACGTCACCGCGATCACCCGCACCTGCCTGGAGCTGGCGACCAGCATGCTCGACGGGCGCAATATCCCGGAGAAGATCGAATACCTGCAGGAGGCGTCCCGGCAGTGGGCGCGGGAGGGCATCCCGATACACACCATTCACCACGCTATTCACGAAGGATTCAAGATCGGCTTCGATATGGTCGTCACCGCGGCGGCGTCGAAGTTCCGCCCGCCCGGCAGCGCGGCGGACGAGTCGACACTCGCGCTCACCACCGCCGATTTCGACAGTCTCATGAACGGCGCCCGGCTGGTCGTCGACATGCTGGACACCATGACCTCGACAGTGTCGACGGCGTATTTCCACGAATTGCGGGCCGTGGCCGGTGAACACCACACGGCCGTGCACACGCTCACCACCGCGCTGCTGAGCGGCCGCTCCACCACGGTAATGGCCCGCGAATGCGGTATCGAGATCGCGCATTCGTATCACGTGCTCGCGCTGGCGATCGGCAAGCACGCCGACGAGCAGAACCTCCGGGTGAACGCCCGGGTCGTCGCCCGCCGCAAGCTCCGGCGGCTGCAGGCCGAGCTCGCGACCCGCTGCGACGAGACCGCGCTGTCGCTGCTGTCGATCGACGGCGGGACGGTGCTGCTTGCGGACACGGCGCCCGGTTGCGATCTCGACGACCTGGTGGGTCACCTGTCCCGCGCGGCCGAGGCCCCGGTGACCGTGACGGTCGCGCAGTCCGAGCCCGAGCGAATTCCGCACGCCGCCGACCAGGCCCACGAACTCCTGGACATGGTGCAGCGGCTGCGGTGCGCCCCCGGGCTGTACCGGTTCAACGATCTGGCGCTCGAGTTCCAGCTGACCCGGCCCGGCCCCGGCCGCGAAAGCCTTGCGCGGCTGCTGGATCCGCTCGACCGGCATCCCGAGATGCTCGAAACGCTGCAACGGCACATCAGCAACAACTTCAACCGGCGGCGCACCGCGCGCGCCATGCACGTGCACACCAATACGGTCGACTATCGGCTCCGGCGGATCGGCCAGCTGACCGGTCTCGACCCGGCGGAGGTGTACGGGCTGTGGTACCTGCGCGCCGCGCTGGTCGCGCGCACCTATCGCAATACCGATCGCCAGGGGGCCTAGGCGCTGCAGGATCGCCACGGGCGCAACGGGTGTCCCGGTGACGCCCACGAACGGCGAACGTGGTCACGCTCTCGGTGTCTGGCCGGTCAGTACACGGCGAACGTAGTCACGCTCTCGGTGTGCGGAAGGTCGGTGTTGAGGGTGAACCGCACCTGGCCGGGCCCGGTGACCAGCCGCACATTGCCCAGTTGCGGACCGCCCCACCAGAACGGGAAGCCGTTGCCGCTGCCGAGGAAGACCGAGCCCGACCCGGACGCCCCGGTATCGAGGTTGTGCCAGTCCACCACCGCGGTGACCGAACACCACGGGGCGGGCACGCCGAACACCTTCAGCCAGCCCTTCAGCTGCAGGTCGACCGTCCCCGGAACATCACCGTCGGGGTAGACATTGCCCTCGCCCCACACCTCGCCCGCACACCCGAGCCCGTGCGCACCCGTGGAGGTCATCGGCAGGCTGACCGGAATGTAGTTGGACGCCGCGGCGGGCGCGCTCGCGCCGACCAGGGCCGCGATCGCGACGGCGGCGACCGCCGACACCGTGCCAATCTTCTTCGACATATGTGCAACCCTTCAGTTCGGTCACGACCTCACGCGGATGCGCAGGTCACGATGGCCGCGCAGTCCGCCGCGAGACATGATGATCTTCCCGGTTCATCGTCCACGGGCCCCCGAACGCTACGCCCGCACCCGCGGCCCACTCGCACCGCACTGGCAATTTCAGCCATCCGAAACAGCGACGTCCCATTTGTGCGGATTGTTCGAATCTCTTTTGGCTGCTACAGATTTGCCGATCCGGAGGCCCTGTACCCAGATCATCAGGACGCCTACGCTGAGTCGTCGCGCGAACCGACAGGTCGCCGCCGAACGATCGAGCCCGACACCGGAATCGAGGAACCGACGTGCGAACCGACGGAGATACCTGGGACATCGATGCCCGGTC
This sequence comes from Nocardia thraciensis, assembly GCF_054782435.1. Classification (NCBI taxonomy): domain Bacteria; kingdom Bacillati; phylum Actinomycetota; class Actinomycetes; order Mycobacteriales; family Nocardiaceae; genus Nocardia; species Nocardia thraciensis. The sequence continues at coordinate 70,814 of NZ_BAAGSM010000021.1, read as the reverse complement.
AGCCCAGCCCCAGTCCCCGATCGGCCATCCCGAGCGGGCCCGGTGCGGGCGGCACGACCTCGACCTCGGTCGGCGCGGATAACGCGATGTCGGCGCCCAGCCCCTTCGCCGCCGCGGCGGTCCGGATCGCGTCCACGACGATCAGCAACGCGGCACGCCGCGCGGTATTGGTGCGGTAGGCCAGCGACACGGTCCGGGTCAGTACGTCGCCGAGTGTGACGATGTCCACACCGGGCGGGCGCAGCGCCAGCCCGAGGTCCGACACCAGCGAGACACCCAGCCCGGCCGCGACCATCGCCATCGCGGTCGCCTGTTCCTCCACCGCGTGGTCGATCCGCGGGGCGAGCCCGACGGATTGGAACGCCAGCCGCGCCGAATGCCCGAAGTGCGACCGGGCGGGCGCGAGTATCCAGGGGTGCTCCGCCAGCTCGGCCAGCGTCACGCTGGCCGCCGGGACCGCACCGGCCGGGACCGCCGCGTAGATCCGTTCGACGGCGATGACCGCGCGCTCCAGGCCGCGATCCCAGGTCGTCGGGTAATTCGAGTAGTCGATGACGAAGGACAGGTCGAGCGCACCGTCGCGAACCGCCGCGGCCGTCGCCTCCGGCGGAAGCTCCTGCGTCCGCACCAGGATGCCCGGGTGGGTGCGCGCGAGGGCGGTCAGCGCGTCCGGTAGCAGGCCGGATGCCACCGAGGCCCATACCCCCGCGGTGAGCTTCGCCGTCACCGATTCACCGGCCTCCTCGAGGGCCTGGGTGGCACGCTCGACCGAGGCGAGAATCTCCTCGGCATGCTCGGCGAGCAGCACTCCGACGTCAGTGAGCTGCACCCGGCGGCCGCGCCGCTCGAACAGCCGGGTGCCGACATCGCGTTCCAGCTGCGCGAGTTGCTGGGAGACTGCCGAGGCGGTGTAGTGCAGCGCGCTCGCGGCCGCCGTGATCGTGCCGCGCCGACGCAGTTCCCGCAACATTCGAAGACGAGGCAGCGACAGATCCATGGCACCGAGCCTAATTGGAGGATGCAAGGCGAAGCTTGCGGAGCCGGGGTGGGACGGGAAGGCGTTGTTCAGGATCGGTGAACACGTCCGTGAAAGAACCGTAAATAGACGCGAAGACAGGTTTAACCGCAGGCTGGTGGCACCGGACGCGAACCACCGACCGGAACGACAGGGACCGGACGGGATCGCGATCGGAGGCGATTCCCTGTGATCGGTGGTGGCCCGGAACGACGACGCAGAGGAGGTAGATCGCCGTGACGACGATGCAGAACCCGGCAGGGGGCACCCCGCAGGTGACCGCGCAGACCGTTCCGACCATCCCCGCGGCCGTTGCCGCCACCCCCGTGATCCGCCGTTCCGAGCCGTATATGCGGCTGCAGTGGAACGACTCCCAGACCGGCGCCGTCGGCTATCTCGTGGTGCACACCCTGCGGGCCGGACTGGCCACCGGCGGCACCCGCATGCGGGCGGGCTGCACGTTGACCGAGGTCGAGGACCTCGCCCGGGGCATGGCCAACAAGACCGCCACCTTCGACCTGCCCATCGGCGGCGCGAAGGGCGGCATCGACTTCGACCCCAAGGATCCGCGCGCCGTCGAGGTGCTGGAGCGCTTCTGCGAGGCGATGCGCCCATGGCTCGACGCGCACTGGGTGACCGCGGAGGACCTGGGGGTCCCGCAGCACCTGATCGACGAGGTCTTCGAGAAGCTCGGCCTGGGCCAGAGCTACCACGCCGCGATCCGCCGCGCCGACGACCCGGCCGCGACGCTGGAACGCGTCCGCAGCGGGCTGAACGCCGCGGTCGAGGGCGGATTCCTGCTGGGCGACGTGATCGGCGGCTATGGCGTCGCGCACGCCTGCCTCGCCGCCGCGGTCTCCTGGGGACAGCCGCCCGCCGAGACGACCGCCGCAATCCAGGGCGTCGGCACCATGGGCGGGGCGGCGGCCTACTACCTGCACGAGGCCGGGATGAAGGTCACGACGGTCGCCGATGCGGCTGGCACCCTCCACTGCGCAGCGGGCCTGGACATCCCGGCCCTGCTGGACCTGCGCGACGGCTACGGCGAGATCGACCGTTCCCGCCTGCCGGAGGGCATCGAGCAGCTGCCGCGCAACGCGGTCCTGTCCGCCGACGTCGACATCCTGGTCCCGGCGGCGATCTCGTACGCGATCACGCCGGACAACTCCTACGACGTCCGCGCCCGCGTCATCGTGGAGGCCGCCAACGCCGCGACCACGCCGGAGGCGGAGGCCATGCTCGCCGCCCGCGGCGTCCCGGTGCTGCCGGACTTCGTCGCCAACGCCGGTGCCGTGGCCTGGGCGTGGTGGCTGCTGCTCGGCGAGGTCGACGACAACCCGGAGAACTCGTTCGACCGGCTCCGCACCGTCATGCACACCAAGGTCGCGCAACTGCTCGCCGTTTGGGGCGAAGAGGGCGTCACACCCCGCGAGACCGGCCACACTTGGGCCGACGGCCCCGCGCCGGCCGCGAGCCCGCTCACCATCCCCTGACCCGGCCCGCGGCCATTCGCCGCTGACCAGCCCCTCCTACGTCCACGTGCACCCGAACGGCGAGCCGGGCGACGGCGTCACCGCCCCCGGCCCCGAGATCACCTTCCACACCGCCGTGCCCGGCCCCGGAACCTACCGGCTGTTCCTGGATTTCAAGCACGGCAACACCGTCCGCACCGCCGCCTTCACCCTCCCACCACCGACGGCCAGCACTGAAACCACCCAGCGGGTAACCGATCCGCCCACTGGGCGACCACATCCCCATCACCCAGCACGCCGATACCCTCGCCAACCCAACGCGCCGACACCCACTTATTCCCAGCGCGCCGACACTCTCCTATTCCCGGCGCGTTCTTGGCCGGGATCCCTTCTCTCGGGGTGGATTCCGGCTGAAGCATGCCGGAATGACGGAGGGGTACAGCCATGGCCTTCTCGAGCCCGGGTCAGGTCGCGTTGCGGGCGGTGCCCCGATGCGCCGGAACGGTCGTGGGGTCTTCGGGCCAGGCGTGTTTGGGATAGCGGCCGCGCAACTCGGCGCGCACCCGCGGCCATCCCGTGCGCCAGAACGACGACAGGTCAGCGGTCACCGCGATGGGCCGCCGGGCGGGGGACAGCAGGTGCAGGACGGGCGATATGCGCCCGTCGGCCAGGCGCGGCGGGTCGGTCCAGCCGAAGATCTCCTGCACCTTCACCGCGAGGACGGGCTGATCCGCGGAGTAGTCCACCCGGACCCGGCTACCGGAGGGCACCGGAATGCGTTCCGGCGCAAGCTCGTCGAATCGCGCGGCCGCGGGCCACGGCAGCAGCCGTCGCAGCGCGTGCCCGGCGTCGACGCGCTCCAGGTCGGCGCGGCGCCGCGCGGTGGCGAGCTCGGGGGCCAGCCAGTCGTCGAGGTTCTCCAGCAGCGCCGCATCGTCCACCGGCGGCCACGGCGCGCCGAGCGTGCGGTGCAGAAAGTCCAGCCGCTGACGCAGCGCGTGGGCCTCGTCGTCCCAGCGGAGCAGGCCGAGTCCGACCATGCCGAGACCCCGGCGTAGCGCGCGATCGACCGCAGCCCGGTCGGGCTCGGGCAGCGGCTTCTCCGACAACACGATCGCGCCGAGCCGCTCCACCCGGCGCGCGACCACATCGCCGTCGATCCAGTCCACCTCGTCGGCACGCGCGAGCAGCGCGGGCGCGGCGCGGCGGGCGAGTTCCTCATCGGCGGTGGCGGCCAAGCGGATTCGCCCCTCGGAACGTCCCGGGTCGCGGGTGGCCACCGCGACCGCCAGCCATTGCGCATCGGCCAGACCGGTACCCGGCGGCAAGGTCACCGCGGTACCTCCCGCCATGAGATAGCTCGCCGAGCCCGGCCCGCGCCGCCGGGCGAGCCGCTCCGGATAGGCCAGCGCGGCGATCAGCGCCGGATCCTCGGAATTCCCAGGGGCGCTACCGGTTTCGCCGACGAGGCGAGCGAGCCGGTCAGCCTCCCGCCGCCAGCGCGCGGGCCGCTCCGATCGCAGGGCACGCAGTGCCGCTATCAGATCGGTACCGGGAGCGAGGGTGTCGTCATCGAGCAGGGCAACCGCCTCGGCGGCCGCACGCGCCCCCACCTCCGCCGCACCGTCGAGCAGTGCGCGGGCCGATCGAGGATGCAATCCCAGCTCGGACATCCGGCGCCCGCGCTCGGTGATTCCGCCCGAAACATCCAGCGCACCAAGCGCCTCCAAGGTCTCGCGACCGGCCGCCAGCGCACCGGACGCGGGCGCGTCCCACCAGGCGAGCCCGCGGCCGTCCGGCGTGCCCCAACACGCCAATTCCAGTGCGAGCCTGGTCAAATCGGCGGTGCGGATCTCCGGCTCCGGATAGGCGGGCAACGTGCTGTGCTCGTGCTCGGGCCAGCACCGCCACACCCGGCCGGGCGCCTCCCGGCCCGCGCGGCCCGCTCGCTGCTCCGCCACCGCCGCCGACACGCGGACCGTGGCCAGGCCCGACATCCCCCGGCGGTGATCGGTACGCGGCACCCGGGCGACACCGGAGTCCACGACGGCGCGCACACCGGGCACGGTCAGGCTGGATTCGGCTACGGCAGTGGACAATACGACCCGTCGCCGCGCGCCCGCGCGGAGCGCGGAGTCCTGCGCGGCGTTGGACAGTCGGCCGTGCAACGGCAGCACATCCACGGCGGTGAGATCGCCGAGTTGCTGTGCCACACGACGGATCTCGGCCGCGCCCGGCAGGAAGACCAGGATATCGCCGGTGGTCTCGGCGAGCGCGGTCCGCACGGCGCGGACCACGTGCGCCTCCATCCGCTCTCCCTTGTTCGGGGCGACGTAGTCGATCCGCACAGGGTGGGTGGTACCACGCACCGCCAGCACGGGCGCGCCGGGACCGAGCAGATCCGCGAGCCGGTCCGCGGCGACCGTGGCCGACGTGGCGAGCACCCGCAGATCCGGCCGCAGGCCCGCGCGGGCATCGAGCAGCAGCGCTAGCAACAGATCGGCATCGAGGTGCCGCTCGTGGCATTCGTCGAGCACGACCGCATCCACACCGGCCAGCTCCGGGTCGCTCTGCAGGCGACGCACCAGCAGGCCGGAGGTGACGACCTCGATCCGGGTCGCCCGCCCCACCCGCCGCTCGCCGCGCACCGAGTAACCGACGGTGCCGCCCACCGGCTCCCCGAGCAGGGCGGCCATCCGCGCGGCGGCGGCACGGGCGGCCAGCCGCCGCGGCTCGGCCACCAGCACCCGCCCCCGAGCGTGCGCGCTCAGCGCGAGCGGTACCAGCGTCGTCTTGCCCGTACCCGGCGGCGCGACCAGCACGGCCGTGCCCCGATCGGCGAGCGCGCCGACCACGTCGCCGAGCACCGCGCGGACGGGAAGATCGGGTAGTTCGGGCAGTGTCATTGCCGACCAGTCTGCAGGTCCCCGACGGTCAGCGGCCAATCCCCTGGCTCGAGATGGCGGCGGCCGTCACTCCTCGCCGTCGATGAAGTGTTCGAAGCCGTCAAGCAGACGGTCCAGGCCGAACGCGAAATCGGCGTCTGCCCAGTGGATGCCCTGACTCTCGAAGGACTGCGCCGCGAAGACCGCCGACAGGGCCGGGAAGCGCCCCGGATCGATGACCCGAGACATCGAGGCGTCGTAGTCCTCTTCGGGACGGCTCTCGATCTCCCGCTTCAGCCGCAGCCGCCCGATCACGTACATCGAAAGGTTCAGCACCAGTTGCAGTTTGAGCGGCTCCGACAGGCGAGTGCCGGAGAAGGCGGACAGCGCGGACTCGAGCCAGGCGGCATTGTTGGGCCCGCGCGGCGCGAACACCGGAATGTCGGTCCACCACGGGTGCGCCGCCGCCTGGTGGAACTCGCTCCACGCCCACTGCTCCAGCGCGGCGCGCCAGGGCGTGCCGGGCGGGATCTGCGGCGCCGGACCTATCGCGCGGTCCATGATCAGCTCGATCAGCATGTCCTTGTTGTCGACGTACCGGTACAGCGACATCGTGGTGAAGCCGAGCCGCTTGGCGACCTTGCTCATCGACAGGCCCGCGAAGCCCTCGTCGTCGGCCACCGCCATCGCCGCGTCGAGCACCTGATCCAGGCTCAATCCGCGCCGCGGTCCCCGGCTCCCCGCCGCGTCGAGACCCCAGAGCAGTTCGACGGTCCTGGGTAGCGCCGCCATCGTGCCTCCGCTTCTCGTCGTGAACCCTTGCGACGATCCTAAAACTGTGTACGCTATACACTTGATATAGCCCATACACAGTTATTGAATCGAGGACTCCATGTCCGCTCCTCCCCAGCCCGCCATCAGCGTCGCCGGGCTGACCAAATCCTTCGCGGACCGGCCGGTGCTGTCCGGCATCGACCTGAATATCGCCCCGGGGACCGTCTTCTCGCTCCTCGGCCCGAACGGCGCCGGCAAGACGACGATGGTGCGCATCCTGACCACCCTGGCCACGGCCGACAGCGGCACGGCCAGGGTGGGCGGCCACGACGTGTCGCGCGCGCCCGGCGCGGTGCGCGAGTGCATCGGCGTGACCGGCCAGTACTCGGCGGTCGACGCTTCGACGACCGGGACATCGTGGTGGACACGCTCACCATCCACACCCCCGACCTCGATGACGTCTTCTTCGCCCTGACCGATCGTCCGGCCGATCGAAAGATGGTGGCACAATGAGTGTTTCGGACTCCGCGGCCATGCTGAGCCGCAACCTCCGCCACACCCTGCGCAGCCCCGACACGATGATCATGACCATCGCGCTGCCGGTCATGATCCTGCTGATGTTCGTCTACGTCTTCGGCGGGGCGATGAATGTCGACGGTCGCTACATCGACTACGTGGTGCCGGGAATCATCCTGCTGTGCGCGGGATTCGGGGCCGCGGCCACCGCACCGGCGATCGCCACCGATCTGACCAACGGCATCATCGACCGGTTCCGCGCCATGGCCGTCTCGCGCTCGTCAGTCTTGACGGGGCATGTTGCCGAGAGCGTGATCCGCAACCTGGTCACCACCGGCATCGTGATCGTCATCGCGGTCGCCCTCGGCTTCCGGCCCACCGCCGACCCGCTGCGGTGGCTGGGCGCGATCGGCGTCATCGCCCTGTTCGTCCTCGCGCTGTCCTGGCTCGCCGTCGCGCTCGGCCTGCTGGCGAGAAATCCGCAGGCCGCCAGCGGGTTCGGCGTGGTGTTCATGTTTCTGCCGTACGTGAGCAGCGCCTTCGTACCGCCGCGGTCGATGCCGGTCGCCCTGCACCGGTTCGCCGAGAACCAGCCGGTCACCCCGGTTATCGAGACCGTGCGCGGGCTGCTCATGGGTACGCCGATCGGCAACAGCGCCGTGCTCGCGGTGGCGTGGTGCGCCGCATTCGCCCTGATCGGCTACCTCGCGGCGGGGGTATTGTTCCGCCGCCGCACGACCCGCTGAGTCGGGACCGCCGGACTCGAGTGCAGCAATTTTGTAGCAATCGCGCGGGCGTGCCCGTACCGTTTGGGTATGACCGACTCTCCCGAGTTGCTGCCCGCGCTGCCGCTGGAGTTCTGGCGGCCCACCAAGGAGACGCTGCACCGGTACGCGCAGATCGTCGGCAAGGTGGCGCTCGCCAAGGGCGTCCGCCGCAATCACTGGTGGCATATGACCTATCGGCTCACCGCACGCGGCTGGACCACCGTGCCCCTAGGAACCGCGCACGACGGTCCCGTATTCACCTGTGCCTTCGACTTTTCGACGATGTGCTGCGGATCGCCACCGACCGGGGAACCGAGGCGAAGATCGACCTGCCCGGACAGTCGGTGGCCACGTTCTACCGGGACGTGCTGGGCGGCCTGTCCGACCTGGGCGTGAATGTGGTTCTCCCCCACCCGCATCCGTTCGATCTCCCGGATGCGCACCGCCCCTTCGAGGACGATACCGAGCACGCCGACTACGACCCGGCGCGGGCGCGCGCGGCGTTCCGGGTGACCAGTCAGGTGGGGCGAATCCTGGAGGAGTTCAGCGCCAGCTACTCCGGGAAGGTCAGCCCGGTCCAATTGTTCTGGCACACCTTCGATCTCGCGGTGCAGCGCTTCTCCGAACGGCACGTCGAACTGTCGGCGGACGTCGACTCGATCACTCGCGAGTCGTATTCGCGCGAGGAGATCAGCGCCGGATTCTGGTTCGGCGACGACAAGGTGCCCGAGCCGACCTTCTACTCCTACGCCGCACCGGAGCCGCCCGGCCTCGCCGACCGGCCGCTGCCCGAGGGCGCGCGCTGGGTGGCGGCGGGGTCCGGGCATTCGGCCTACTACGCCTACGACGCGGCCCGCAGCGCCCCGGACCCGATCCGCGCGGCGCTGGCCTTCTTCCAGTCCGTCTACGCGTCGGCCGCCGAACTCGATGGGTGGGATCTCGCCCGGCTCGCCTGCTGGAACGGCATCACCGATCCCGTACTGGAACACCGGAACCCACGCTGGCCGGAATGGCCCGCGTAGCTACGCGAGGTAGCGGTGGAAGGTGCTCTCGCCCGAGGTGTAGTCCGGCGGGCTGTCGGCCGCACGGAAGCTCGCGGAGACCTCACCCTCGTCGTGGTCGTAGAGGATCTCCGGGTAGTCGGGGAAAGCCGACCTCAGGCCCCCGGGAATCCGGGCGGGAACGGCGACGGATAGTCCAGCTTGAATTTCGGACCCGGCGGCAGGCCGCGCAGGACCGCGCTGAGCCAGGCCACCGCCGGCGGCCAGCCCGCGACCGCGTTGGTGATGTGCTCGGGCACCGGCATGGTGTAATACCGCAGGTCCGCGCCGCGCTGCCAGTAGTCGTTCACCCCTGGCGTCACGATCGTGGTCGGGATGAGCTCGTCCCACACCCCGTTCCACCACAGCAACGGAATATCGGGAATGTGTTTACCGAGGCTCTGGCTCTGCAGCACCCTTTGAATAGCAGGATCTTTCAGCCCCATCGACCCGGGCGCGTAGTAGTCGCTGATCGGCCGGTACATTCCGGTGAGTGCCGCGGAGTACACGCAGCGGCCGTTCAGATCCGCGATGATCTGCTGCCCCTCGGCATTCAGCAGCCGCTTCGGATCGAATTCCTCCGGAAACTCACGCGCCAGCGAGGCCGCGCCGAGCCACATGGTGAAGCTGCTGGTTCCGGTGACACCGGGCCGCGATACGGTGGCGTAATCGGCGATGGCGGCGAGATCCGGTGGCGTGCCGCCGAATGCCGCGCCGAGGATCCGCACGTCGGGCGCGTAACTCTGACGCAGTTCGGCCGCGCGCGCCGTCGCCGACCCACCGCCGGAGAAGCCGTACATGCCGATTCCGGAATCGGTGAGCCCCAGCGATGTGTCGTTTTTCATCGCGCGCAGGCTGTCGAGCACCATCTGACCCTCGTCATAGGTGGCGAAGGTGTTGAACTTGCCGTCGAAGTCGGGAATGTTGAATGCGAAACCCTGCGCGATCCAATACTGCGCCAGCGCAATCTCTTTGAACGTTCCGACCTGCAGCGTATGCGACGGATTGCAGGAGGAGTCGGTGGAGTCGATCGCCTCCTGGAACGAAATCACCGGCCGCGGGCTGCCCACCCACGGAATGCCCGGAACGATGACCGTGGTGGCCGTCGCGATGGGATTGCCGTGCACGTCGTTGGACCGGAACAGCAGCTGCTTGCTGAATACCGGAACCGGGATGCCCAGCAGCCTCGTCTGTACCACCCGGCTGCGAATGATGTCGCCCGGCCGCAAATCCGCCAGATTCTCCGGGTCGGCGTACCAGGGGTCGTTGTCCGGGACCGGAATCGGCAGCGCGTCATAGATATCCGACTCGCGCGGCAACTGCGGCAGCTGATTCTGATCCGGCGGGAACGACGGCGGGAACGCGGGTTCGGCGAAAGCCGCTCCGCTACCGCCGACGACACTCATCAGGACCGCCGCCGCCAGCGGTACCACTCGACGACGCAACGCTGTCATCATCGAAGACACACTCCATTCGCCACCCGTGATGGGGCAGTTTGTCCAGCCGCGACCCCCGTAGCCGCTTGAATGCACAGTACGGCCGCCGATCCCCGCGCAGTATCGGCAGATATTCGACATACCCCGACCCCGGTTGTTCGAGTGCACAAAACGCCCGCACGCCGGGTAGCGCCGTGGGCGCGACTGCACTACTGTCCGCAAGGTCTGCTGGCGGGTGCGGCAATGTCGACACGTTTCGGAGGTGCCCGGTGGATCGTCGAAGTTTCCTGCGAGTCAGCGTTGCCGGCGGTGCGGCCGCCGCCGCGTTCGGCGGTGCGTCGTGGCTGGAGGCCTTCCGGGCCGGAGCCGCGGCCGGTGAATCGCCCTACGGCCCGCTGTCGGGGCCCGACGCCAACGGAGTGTCGTTGCCCGCGGGATTCACCAGCCGGATCGTCGCTCGGTCGGGACAGCCGGTGGAGCGGACCAACTACGTCTGGCACCCCGCGCCGGACGGCGGCGCGTGCTTCGCCGATGGCCCGGGCTGGATCTACGTGTCCAACAGCGAGGTCAGCGGCAGCGGCGGGGTCGGCGCGATCAAGTTCGGCCCGGACGGCGCCGTCCTCGGGGCCCACCGCACCCTGTCGAACACCAATCTCAACTGCGCGGGCGGCGCCACACCGTGGAATACCTGGCTGTCCTGCGAGGAACTCGAGGGCGGCGCGGTGTTCGAAACCGATCCGTGGGGCTTGCGCCCTGCCGTCCGCATGCCCGAGATGGGTCTGTTCACCCACGAGGCGTGCGCCGTGGACCCGGAACGCCGGGTCGTGTACATGACCGAGGACCGTCCCGACGGCCGCTTCTACCGATTCGTCCCCGCAGTCTGGCCCGCACTGGTCGCCGGGCGGCTCGAGGTGCTCGTCGAGAACGATGGGGCCGTCAGTTGGCGCGAGATCCCCGACCGCTCGGGCGCCTCCACGCCGACCCGCCGCCAGGTTCCGGAGTCGAAGGCCTTCAACGGCGGCGAGGGCTGCTATTACGCGGGCGGAACCTGCTGGTTCACCACCAAGGGCGACAATCGGGTCTGGGCGCTCGACGCAGCGAACAACAGGCTGGCCGTCGCCTACGACGGCGACGCGGACCTGTCGGGCGTGGACAACGTGACCGGCGCCGCCAACGGCGATCTGTTCGTCGCCGAGGACGGCGGCGACATGCAGATCTGTCTCATCTCAGGCGGCAACGTCGCCCCGTTCCTGCAGGTGGCAGACTCAGACGGCTCGGAAATCACCGGCCCCGCATTCAACCCCGCGGGCAACCGCCTCTACTTCTCCTCACAGCGCGGCACCACGGGCAACAGCGCGGACGGCATCACCTACGAGGTCACCGGACCCTTCCGGCGCTGAATACACCGGCGATGTTCCCGGTAGCCGCAGGTGTGCCCGGCACGTCAGCGGGTAGCGCCGAAGTATGGATCATTCCCGAGCTCCGCTGATCGATGCCCTTGCCGAGTACCACCGCCTGGGTAGGTACGGCTTCACCCCGCCCGGGCACCGGCAGGGGCGCGGGGTGGACCGGCGGGTGTCGGACGTGCTCGGTCTCGACGCCTTCCGCTCCGACGTGCTGGCCGCTCCCGGGCTCGACGACCGCCTCGCCAGCTCCGGCCATCTCGCCGACGCGGAAGCGTTGATGGCCGATGCTGTCGGGGCCGATCAGGCATTCTTCTCCACCTGCGGCAGTTCGCTGTCGGTGAAGGCGGCGATGATGGCGGTCGCGGGCGGTGACGACGGTGGCCTGCTCGTCGCCCGCGACAGCCACAAGTCCATCGTCGCCGGACTGATCTTCTCCGGCGTGCAGCCGCGCTGGATCACCCCGCGCTGGGATGCCGACCGGCATTTCTCGCATCCGCCGTCGCCGCAGCAGGTGGAGCGGGAGTGGGAGCGGCATCCGGACGCGGCGGGCGCCTTGATCGTAAGCCCGAGTCCGTATGGAACCTGCGCCGACATCCGCGCCATCGCGCGTGTCTGCCATGCCCGGGGCAAGCCGCTCATCGTCGACGAGGCGTGGGGCGCACATCTGCCCTTCCATCCCGAATTACCCACGTGGGCAATGGATGCCGGGGCCGACGTGTGCGTGGTGAGTGTGCACAAGATGGGCGCCGGATTCGAACAGGGCTCGGTGTTCCACCTGCAGGGCGACCTGGTCGACCCGGTACGGCTGCGTGCCAGCGCCGACCTGTTGATGACCACGAGCCCGAACGTGCTGATCTACACCGCGCTCGACGGCTGGCGTCGCCAGATGGTCGAACAGGGCCGCGAACTGCTCGATGCCGCGCTGCGGACGGCCGACCGAACCCGCACCGCGTTGTCGGACATCCCGGATATCCAGGTGCTCGAGGATGTGCTGCTGGGGGCGCAGGCGTCGCACGACCTGGACCGCATGCAGGTCCTCACCGATGTCTCCGCCACCGGCGCCACCGGCTATGCCGCCGCCGACTGGCTGCGCACCCACCGTCGCCTCGACGTCGGGCTCAGCGACCATCGGCGCGTGCTGGCAACCCTGTCGTTCTCCGACGACAAGACGAGCACCGATACCCTCGTCCAAGGGTTGTCCGACTGGCGCGCACAGGTGAAAGACCCGGTGCCGCACGGGATTCGGCTGCCCGCGCCGGAGGAGATCCAGCTCGAGAGCGTGCTTCTGCCACGAGACGCGTTCTTCGGCCCGACCGTGGCGGTACCCGCCGCACAGGCGACGGGGCGGATCGCCGCCGAACAGCTGACGCCGTACCCGCCCGGGATTCCGGCGGTGGTTCCGGGCGAGCGGCTTACCGCCGCCGTCGTGGACTATCTGCGGTCCGGACACGCCGCCGGGATGAACATCCCCGATGCCGCCGACGGCACCCTGCGGACCATCCGGGTGGTGTCGTCGCCCGGCTGACCACGCTTCCAATGTTTCGGACACCACGACCCGGGTAGCGCGAGGACAGAACCCGTCAGCGCGACACGAAGGAGCAGCGTCATGACACAGTCCACCGAATCCGGCCACGTCACCGGCACTCCGGACAAGGACTACAACCTGATCTGGTTCACCGAGGCCTGCCTGAGCAATGCGCTGCGGATGGAGAACTACGCCGACGACGCCGAGCGCTCCGGCGACCGGGAGCTGTCGGAGTTCTTCCGCCGCGCGCAGGCCGAGAGCCGCAAGGGCGCCGAGCAGGGCAAGGACCTACTCCGCCAACGGCTTTCACGGTAGCGGCGTCCCGCCTGGCACCCCCGATCCCTCGAGCAGCACATCACCCAACCCGACAACTCCACCGTCCTCGTCCCCGTACACGGCATAATCGGTGTGGTGTTGTCGCCGTTGACTGTTCGTCTTGCCGCTGTTCGTCGCGAATCCCGTGCTCCCGGGCCTGCGGGACTGGACCGGCAGTCGGCCGTTACGGCATCGGCGTCCGCCCTCAGACCTCACTGACATGCGGGGCGTTCGCGGTGCGGCGGGGGCGATCGGCCTCTGTCTGCTCGGCGCACTGCTGCTCGGCGGTCCGGACGCACGCGCCGACGGTGGTCCGGCGGGCGCGGATCTCGCGGTCGCGCAGTCCCTGGGCGACCGCGAGCTGACCGTGATCATGCGCCGGGTCGAACCCGTGCCCGGCCCGCTGCGCGTCGATATCGTCACCCACGCCGGGACCCGTCCGGGCACGCTGGCGCTCAACGCGTTTCCCGTCGACCGGGCCGGTTCGGGCTCGTCGGCCACGGTGGATCTCACCGATCGCGCCGGTTCCCATCCGGTGAATCTGCGGGTGGACCATGCCGGTCCGTGGGAACTCACCGTCGGCGACGGCGAGCGGGTCGCTCGAATTCCGTTCCTCGTCGTGGCGCCGGTGATCACGCCGTGGGAGCGGGCCGCCTACGGCGGATTCGTCGCGGCGGGCGCATTGTTGCTGGTCTCGGTGGGTACCGCGCTGATCTCGCGACGCGGCTGGCCGACGCTGCTGCCCGCCGGCGCGATGGTCGCGGCACTGGCGGTCGGCGTCACGGGCGCCGTGCTGTCGGGCGGCGCCCCGGCGCCCCGGCCCGCGGGCAGCCTGCTCGATCCCACCTCGGACAGCATCGACGACCCGTTTCCCGAGCGCGATCTGCCCACGACCACGAATTACTCACGCCCGCCGGTCAATCTGGCATTGCACACGGGAGAGGCGACCGATGCGAGCCACCCGACCGAACTCACGCTGGCCCTGATCGACAGCGCGACCGGCCGCCCCGTCGACGATCTACTCGCCGTCGACGACGCGCTGATGCATCTGATGGTCGTCGGCCCGTCCGGACAACTGTGGCACCGGCATCCGATCCGCACCGCCCCCGGCAGCTACCAGGTCCGCCTACACCTCCCTCAGCCCGGTGACTACGCGATCGCCGCCGAGATCGGCAGGCGCGGCGGCGGGATACAGCTGCTGCGCTCGGCCATTCGCGTCGCCGGTGCGCCCTCCCCGTCCGACCCGCGGCTACCTGCTGCCCGAAACCCTGGCGACGCAGCTGCGCGCGCCACGGATCCCTCGATGCCCGGCATCGTGCCGACCGAACCCTCCCTTACCGCGACCGAACTGGTCTCGGGAGCTCCGAGCACCCTCACCGCCCACTTCGGCGGCAACGCGGATCTGCAGCCGTGGCTGGGCATGGCGGGCCACCTCATTGCCGTCGGGCCGCTGCCGGAGGGACCGTCCGCCGGAACGGCCGCCGTCACCGCGCCGGTCTGGGCACACGTCCACGCCATGCCGCCGATGCTCGGTCCGGGAGCGCAGGCGCCCGATGAGACGGTCGCGGCCTACGGCCCGGACGTCGCGTTCACCTACACCTTCCCGCTGCCCGGCCGGTACTTGGTCTGGGCGCAGGCCGAGCGGGGTTACTCGGTGCTGACCGTCCCCGCCGTTGTAGACGTGAAAGCCGAGGTGCCGCAATGACCCCCGCGATCGAGGTGGCCGCGAGGCCGACGAACCCGCCGGATCCCGGCGAAGGGCGTTCCGCTGCGATGCCCCGCCGAACCGGAGGTGCGCGATGAACCGGCGCGATGTGCTCGTCTTCGTGGCGTTCGCCGTCGTCATAGCCGGGCTCGCGGCGTGGCTGTGGTGGCCGGACGACGATGACGAGCAAGCGACGCGAATCCCGGCCGGTCCCTACCTCGTTCGGTTGACCGGGCCGTTGCGGGTGGGCGCCAACACGATCGAGCTCGACATCACCGACCGCCAGGAGAATCCCGCCGCGCCGACCCGGGTGCTGGTGGAGCCCGCCATGCCGCAGATGGGCCATGCCGTACCCCCGGCCCCGGCCGAGGCCACCGCGCCGGGCCGCTATCGCGCCGCCGTAAACCTGCCCATGTCCGGGCAGTGGGAGATCACCGTCGATGTGTCGGGCCCGCCGGGGACCGGCGCCGCCACCTTCTCCGTCGGTGCGACGTGACCGCCGCGCGAGGGGAACATCGAGAGGAACCAGGAGCAGCCCAATGGATTTGACCGCCTCACCCCCGACCGTCGCCACCGCGACGGCCGACCGCACCGGCGCCGTTCGGCCCTGGGTACCCGCATCGATCCTGTTGCTCGCCGCCATCACCTGGGCCGTCGGCGCTACCTGGGATATCCAGTGGCACAGCGATGTCGGCCCGGACACCTTCTTCACGGTGCCGCACCTGTTCATCTACGCCAGCGCGGCCATCTCCGGATTCACCGGTCTCACGGTCATTCTCGCCACCACCTCCGCCGGACGGCGCGGCCGCTCGGTGGATCGGGCTCTCGGCGGGCCGGGGATCGGCGTCTTCGGCCGCACCTTCACCGCCCCGCTCGGCTATCTGGTCACGAGCCTGGGCGCGGCGTCGTTCCTGCTGTACGGGCTGTGGGATCTGTGGTGGCACACCCTCTACGGCTTCGACGCGGTGATCGACTCGCCGCCGCACATCGGGCTGTTCCTGTCCAGCACCGTCACCTCGGTGGGCACGGTCATCGTCTTCGCCGCCGCCCGCGACCACCTGTGGGGATGGCTCGGCACCCTGTTGTGCCTCGGGCATCTGGTGACCTCGAGCGTGATCACGGCACTGGCCGTACAACAGCTGTCGACCGGCACGGTCCGATGGACCACCGCGGTCACCGCCTTCATCGTCGTGATGCTGGTGCTGACCGGGGCCGGGTTCCGGCGTTGGGGCGCAACGTTAGTGGCCGGTACCGCGGCCGCGATGCAGGGGGTGTTCTGGTGGTTCGCGCCGTGGGCCGCGCAGACTTACGCGCAGGCCGTGGGCCTGCCGATGCGTGAGAACAACGAGATCGTTCCGTCCACACCGGCCCTGATCCCGCTGTGCCTGCTCCCGGTCGGCGTCGTGGTCGACCTGCTGCTGCGGCGCACCGGCCGCGCCTCGCGGCTCGTCCCCACGCTGGCCGGTGGGCTCGGCGGCCTGGTCATCGCGGTCTGCGCGCCGTGGCAGAGCGCCCTCATCTACGACAGGGGGCTGCCTGCCGCGACCGTCATCGTCGCCACCACGATCGCCGGTGCGGTGCTCGGCGCCGCCGGTGGGTTCCTGGGCTGGCGGTTCGGGGTCATGCTGCGCCTCACCGCATCGGAAGGAGCACGCGCGTGATCACCAGAGCGCTGTCCGCGGCCGCCACGCTGCTCATCGTCCTCGGGCTGACGGCCATCCCCGCCGGGACCGCCGGCGCGTACGAACCGGTGAACATCGCGCACACCGAACGGGCGCAGGCCGGGCCTTACGGCATCACCGTCGGGTTCAGCGAATGGCCGCTGCACGCCCTGCAATCGCTGGACTTCACGTTCCTGCCCGACGGCGGTATCGACGGTAAGTCCGGCAACCTCGTCGAAACCCAGCCCAACGGGCGCACGTACCGGCCCGAGCCGCTGTCCCGGCATCCCCGCAAGCGCGAGGTCTGGGGACTGGACGTCAGATCCCTTGACCAGGAAGGGAACTGGACCTTCCGTTTCGAGATCGACGGACCCCAGGGCCACGGCGTCGGCGAACTGCGCAACCTCGCGGTACTCGAACAACCCGGCCCCCCACTGTCCCTGAGCTGGACCCTGAGCGCCCTCCCCCTGGTAGCCCTCATCGGCTTCCTCGGCTACGTATGGCGCCGCACCCGCCGGAACGACCGAGAGCCGGTAGCGGCGGCGTGATCCCGACCAAAAACACGCCGGGAAATGAAGTGGTCGGCACGCTGGGAAATAGAGGGGAACGGCGCGCCAGGAAATGGCAGGGGCCGGCACGCCGGGACATGGCAGGGATCGGCGCGCCAGGAAATGGCGGGGGGCGGCACGCCGGGACATGGTAGGGGCCGGCACGCCAGGAAATGGCAGGGGCCGGCACGCCGGAAATGAAGTGGTCGGCACGCTGGAGGATAGAAGGGGGGCAGGACGCCGGAGAATGAGTGGGTCGGCACGCCGGGAAATGGTGGGCCCGGCGCGCCGGAACAGGTGGGCCGACATGTTTTGGCCGTCGCCTCATTTCCGGGGCACCTGGCGCTCGAGTCATTTCGGCGCGTAGGCCGGTCAGCGTGCTCCTGCCGCGCTCTCCAGATAGGCCATTGCCGCGGCGCCGTCGGGGGCGAAGTACACCAGTTGGTCCAGGGGAATCGGCAGGAATCCCTCGGCGTCCATTCGCTCGAATTGCTGCCGCAGCCCGTCGTAGAACCCGGCGGTGTTCAGCACGACGACCGGCTTATGGTGCAGCCCATGCTTTTTCAGCTCCAGGATGTCGGTGGCCTCGTCCAGGGTTCCGGTTCCGCCGACCATCACGACCACCCCGTCCGCCCGGGCCAGCAACTGCGCCTTCCGCTCGGCCAGGTCGGCCGCGACGATCATCTCGTCGGCATTCACCCGAGCCTTGTCGGCCAGGAACTCCACGGACACTCCCACCAACCGGCCGCGACTGTCCTGCACCGCGTCGGCCACCACCTTCATCAGCCCGACATCCGAGCCGCCCCAGATCAGCGTGTGCCCGCCCTTGCCGATCAGTTCCGCGAACTCACGCGCCGGGCCGGTGTAGCGCTCGTCGAGATCGGCGGCCGACAGAAAGACACAGATGTTCATGCGGCCACTGTATAAACGCATCCCGGCTCCGCGACCGCCCGGACCGCTCGCCGAGGGATTGCACATTCGATAACCAAGAGCGAGATCCGTTCAGCGGCAAGATCGTCACCGGCGAGGAGATCATCCAGGAATGGCTGTACCCCTTGGGCGTTCCGGAAGGCACAGGGGCCCTGCCTACTTCACCCCGATCGACTTACCGAAGAACGATGCAACCGTCTCACCGAATTTGGCGGCCAGCAACTGGAATCCGTTGGGATCCAGGGCAAGCCCGCCCGCGTCACCGATGCGGCCAGCCCTGCCGCGCCGAAACGCCGTCGAGCCGGTCGCGTATCCACAGCAGCGCCGGGCACTCCCGAGCTGGTCCATATTCTCGTCGAGAACTTGGCGAACTCGGAATACTCACGCGAGACCCCTTGCACGGCACCCAGTATCAGCGCGGCGGTGGCCTGCCCGTCGGCCACGTTCAGCATCACACCCAGATCCGCCGGTACCCACCCTCGGCGGCACCGGCCCGACGATGCGGGAAACTGGAACGATGTCCGCCGACGAAGGCCGCTCCGAACCGCCCGTGACCAGTGCCTCGATCCTCGTGCTGACGATCGCGCGAAAGGTCGAGGCCGAACTCGGCGCCGCCCTCGCACCGCTGGACCTCACCGTCGGCCGACTCGGACTGCTCGGCCATATCTCGGGTGTTCCCGGGGCGTCGTTCAGCGATCTGGCGCGCATGTCGAGCATCAGCGTGCAGAGTGTGCACACCGCGGTGAAGGCGCTGGTGAACGCGGGCCTGGTGCGCGACCGCACGGCCCGCGCCGGATCGGCGTCGACGATCGAGCTCACGCCGAAGGGCGCGCGGCTGCTGCGGTCGGCCAAGCAGGCGGTCGCCGAGGTGGACGCGAAACTGTTCGGCCCGGAATCCGATCCGATTCTGCGCCAGGTAGGCGCGGCCCTGCTCGCCGCATTCTCCGGGGAAACCGCTTCCTGACCTTCACTTTTCGATGACGGGGTGACCTTTCGCACAGCCTTCAACTTTATTGAAGCTCAATGCTAAGCTTCAGCCACCCTGAAAGGTGGAGGAGTTCATGGAGACTGTGCTGTTGTCGATCCACGTGCTGGCGGGCATCGTCTTCGTGGGCGGTTCCGCCGTCGCCGCGAGCCTGTTCCCGCGCTACGCCCCGATGGCCCCAGCGGTCGGCGCGGCCCCGGAACCGGAGCCTTCGGACCGCAATCCGGCGGTCGCGGCGGCCATGCACCGCATCACGCGCGGTTACGCGGTCCTGGCGCTCGTCGTGCCCGCCGTCGGAATCGTGCTGGCGACCGTCCAGGGGCGGATGGGCGAAATCTGGATCACCGCGGCCATGATCCTGACCGCCGTCGCGGGCGCCCTGCTCGTTCAGATCGCCCCGATGCAACGAGAGGCGCTGGAGCGCCCCGACGACGGCCGCCGCCTGCGCACCCTGAGCATGCTCGCCGGAATCTACAACCTGCTGTGGGCGGTGGTCGTAGTGCTCATGATCGTCCGACCGGGCGCACACTGAGGGAGATTCGAATGTCTGTATCTCGCCGCACAATGGTCGGCGCCGGACTCGCCGGGAGCGCCCTGGCGCTCACCGGATTCCCGGCCGCCGCCCAGGGCAATCCGCTCACCCTGCCCGCGACTCCCCTTGCCGCCGAGGCACATCGGCTGATCACGGCCGAACAGGAACCGTATCTGCGCAACCACTCCATCCGGGGCTACCTGTTCGGCCTCGCGGCCGCCCGTGCCCAGGGCCTGCGCCCGGGCGCGGATTTCGACGACGAAAACATGTTCCTCATCTGTGCCCTGCACGATATGGGTCTGACCGAGACCGCCAACGGCGAGCAGAGATTCGAGGTCGACGGCGCCGATTACGCGGCGCGGTTCCTGGAAGAGCACGGTGTGCGCGACAACCGGGTCGACGTGATCTGGGATGCCATCGCCGCCCACACCACCGGCCTCAGCAGCTCCCCGGTCTACCGTCGGCGCCGTCCCGCCGAGATCTGGATTGCCGTGGAGGGCATCGGAATCGACATCGGAGCGAGCCCCGACGCCCTGCCGCCGGGCTATGCCGACCGGGTGCACGCGGCCTACCCGCGCCTGGGCGGCAGCCGCGCACTGAGCGACGCCGTCGAAGCCCAAGCCCTCGCCAAACCCCAGAAAGCCGTACCGGGTTCCCTGACAGCCGAAATCGTCCGCCAACGCCACCCGCACCTCGTCCCCTCCTGGGACCAGATCCTCGCCAGCAGCGGCTGGAACGACTGAACCCGACAGGGCGACAGCGGGCGGTCGGGACTCAGGCGCTCCGCTGCGCGGCGGGAGTCATTGCGCCCAAACGGTTCTCGCGCAGGCGCGCCAGCACCTCCGGCGGCGATCGGCGCACATAGCGGGCCGAGCGCGTCGGCAGCAGTACGCCGCCGCCGATGCCCAGCGCCGCGCCGGGGAGCTCCCCCGCGATCATGGTGACACATCCGCTAAATTCCCTGGAACACGCTGCGGCAAACGCGATCACGGCATTACTCCCCGACCGATCCCTTGCCACGGATCGCAATTCCGGATTCTCCGCACCCAGCTCTCCGCGAGACCGCGAAATCACGTCAGCGTCGAAACTACTCCCGAACGCCACCGGCAGGTTGCGGAAGCGGAAGCGAACCTCGGCAAACGAGCGTGAGAATACTGGTTTTCACTGGTAGGTCAGGCCTTTGCGGCACCCCGGACACACCGGCGCGTACGGTAGCTACAGCCGAATCCCACCAGCGTAGTGGGGGTGCGCGGCCATCTGAAACGGTGGTACCGGCTGCACGACCACCCCGCACGCTGTACGGTTGCTCAAACCAGTAATGGGGGCTTCATGCAGGCCTGCGCCCATACTCTGAAAGGACTCGGATCTGATGTCGATAGACACCGGCCGCAAATCCGACGGATCAGATGACAGCACCGAGGATTCGCTCGGAAAGCCGCCGACCAAACTCGGTTTGGACCGGTGGGTTTTCGGCATCACGGCGATCGGCTCATTGGCGTTCGTCGCCTGGGGCATCCTCAACCAGACGGGCCTCGCGTCCGCCTCGTCGGATGCGCAATCCTGGGTCATCACCAATACCGGTTGGCTATTCGTCCTGATCGCGTCGGCCTTCGTCGTCTTCGTTCTGTGGATGGCCGCCAGCCGCTACGGCAAGATCCCCCTCGGCCACGACGACGAGGTGCCGGAGTTCAAGACCGTCTCCTGGATCGCGATGATGTTCAGCGCGGGCATGGGTATCGGCCTGATGTTCTGGGGCGTCGCCGAACCGCTGACGCACTTCGTGAAGCCGCCGCCGGGCACCGCCGACCCGCAGACCGATCAGGCCGCGGAAACGGCGATGGCGCAGACGCTGTTCCACTGGACGCTGCACCCGTGGGCGATCTACGCCGTGGCAGGCCTGGCCATCGCGTACGGCACCTTCCGCAAGGGCCGCTCGCAGCTGATCTCGGCGGTGTTCCGCCCGATTCTCGGCCGCTACTCCACGGGCTGGGGCGGCAAGGCGATCGACATGATGGCGATCTTCGCGACGCTGTTCGGCTCGGCCGCCTCGCTGGGCCTGGGCGCGCTGCAGATCGGCGCGGGCATGGAGTTCAACGGCTGGGTCGACTCGGTCGGCAAGGTCAGCCTGGTTCTCATCATCACCGCCCTCACCATCGCGTTCATCTTCTCCGCGATCTCCGGTATCGACCGCGGCATCCAGTGGCTGTCGAACATCAACATGGTGCTCGCGCTGATCATCGCGCTGTTCGTGTTCGTGCTCGGCCCGACGCTGTTCATGCTCAACTTCCTGCCGACCGCGCTCGGCGACTACATCGCCAAGCTGCCCTCGATGGCCTCGCGCACCGCGGTCAGTGGCGGCGAGGCCGAAAAGGCGTGGCTGTCGAGCTGGACGATCTTCTACTGGGCGTGGTGGATCTCGTGGACCCCGTTCGTCGGCATGTTCATCGCGCGCATCAGCCGCGGCCGCACCATCCGGCAGTTCGTGACCGGCGTGCTGCTGGTGCCCAGCCTGGTGAGCCTGGTGTGGTTCGTGATCTTCGGCGGCGCGGGCGTCTTCCAGCAGCGCGAGACCGGCGACCTGACCGAGGCGAACGGCTCGGTCGACTCCAACAACGCACTGTTCCGCCTGCTCGATCATTACCCGATCGCGTCGTTCACGGCCGCGCTGGTGATGATCCTGGTCGCGATCTTCTTCGTCTCGGGCGCCGACGCCGCATCGATCGTGATGGGCACGCTGTCGGAGAAAGGCAGCCTGGAACCGTCCAAGGTGACCGTGACCTTCTGGGGTGCGGCCACCGGCGCCGTCGCCGCGATCATGCTCGTCATCGCCGATCCGAAGGACCTCGATGGCGCCTTGAACGGCTTACAGGCCCTGACGACGGTGGTCTCACTACCGTTCGCGATCGTCATGGGCCTGATGTGCGTGGCACTGTACAAGGACGTCCGCTCCGACCCGATAATCCTGCGCGAACAACACGGCGCACTACTGATCGAAAACGCCGTCCTACAGGGCACCGAACAGCACGACACCGAATTCGGCCTGGTCACCGAGGCAGTAGAAGTAGTCGAGGTAAAAGTAGTCGAGGTGGAAGACCCTCCCACCGACCCCGAAAAACCAAAGGCGGACTAACCCAGCCACCATCACCCCACGACCCAGCGGCCCAACCCACCACCGCTACCCACGGCTCAGCCCACCTCCTCAACCCCACAGCTCAGCCCACCACTTCAACCCCACAACTCAGCCCACCACCTCAACCCACGCCTCAACCCACCACCTCAACCCCACGCCTCAACCCACCATTTCCTGCCCTCGCGGCGCCCCAGCGCCGCGAGGGCAGGATCATGTCGCCCTTCTGTTCGGCCAGCGCCCAAACCCTGCTGCTCGGCACACGCTGACCCCGGGACTCACCCGATCCAGGCGTCGACGGCCACGAACCCGCAGATCAGCACGAACAACACCCCCATCAGCGGCGCCACGAACCGCACGTAGCGGTCGTAACGCACCTTCGCCAGCGCGATACCACCAGTCACCACGGCCGTGGTCGGGGTGACCAGATTGGCCCACCCGGAGGCCGCCGCCCAGGCCGTCACCGCCAGCGACCGCGGCACCTGAGCGAAATCGGCCAGCGGGGCCATGATCGGCATGGCGAGCGTGGCGTGCCCGGAGGTCGACGGGATGAGGAATGCCAGCGGGATGTTCACCAGGAACACCGCCACCGCGAACACCCCCGACGAGGTCCCGGTCACGGCGCCCTCGAGCGCGTGCAGGACGGTGGCGGTGATCTGGGTGTTGTTCATGACCACCGTCACGCCGCGGGCCAACACGATCACGAAGCCAGCACCGACGAAATCGCCGAAACCCCTGCCGATTTCGTCGGTCAGGCGTCCCTCGCCCAGCCCACCGACGAGGCCCACCAACACCGCGCCGAACAGAAACAGCGCGGTCAGTTCCGGGAAGGACCAACCCAGTTCCCACGCAAACGGTTTCGCGTCCAACCCATTGATCACCTCGCTCCAGGGAATGATCGCGAAGATCATGAACGCGAAAAGCAGCACCACCAACCACAGCACCGCGGTGTGCCGCCGGGTCATCGGATCCGGTTCGTGGTCTTCGGCTTTCGCGTCCCGGTCGCCCGGCAGCCAGCCCGACCAGGACTTGTCCGGATCGTTTCGCACCCGGCGCGCGTACCAGAGCACGTACGCGACGGTCACCGCCGTGAGCACCACCAGCATGATCAGGCGCAGCACGATGCCGTCGCCGATCGGTATCCCGGCGGCGGCCGAGGCCGTGCCGATGGCGAACGGATCGACGGTCGCGCACAGCACGCCGACACCGGCGCCGCAGATGATCGCACCGACCGCGGTCATGCGGTCATAGCCCAGCGCCAGCAGCAGCGGCACCAGCAGCGCGTAGAACCCGAGCGTCTCCTCCGCGAAACCCTCGACGGTACCGGCGATCGCGAAGGTCACCATCACACCGACGATCAACAGGTACGACCGCTCGCGCAATCGATACGCCAACCTGCCGATGCCACGCTCGAGCGCGCCCGTGGCGAAGGCGACGGTGATGAACGCGCCGACGGCCAGCACGAACAGGAACACCGCCGCCGCGCCGTAGAGGCTGCCCGACAGATCGGGGCCGACGAGTCCGGTCTTGTCGTCCTGGATTCCGTACAGTCCGTCGATCGGGGCGAGAAACAGATCCTTCAGTCGCGCAACGAATCCCGGGGCGTCCTCGATGCGCTGATATGTTCCGGCGACCGGACGGCCCTGATCGTCGTTGTCGTAGCGGCCGGGCGGCACGACGAAGGCCGCCAGCCACACCAGCAGCGTGACACCGGCAAGAATGGTGTAGGTGGACGGGAACGACCACCTGCTTTTATGTCCCGACTCCGCTGCGGCAGTGTCCATGGCGACATACTTACCACTGACATCCCCCGCACCTGGGTAGCAGTGATTCCGGCCAGAAGCGCGCCGGAATATGAGACGACTGTGCTAGCGCTTACGGCCGACGCCGCCCACGATGCAGTTGCGCACCGACGACAGTGGCTCCAGACGCGGGCCGTCCGGCCACCAGTCGTCGCACAGCACGAGCCCGGGCTCGATCATTTCCAGGTCGCCGAAGAATGCCTGGATTTCCTCGCGCGTGCGGAATCGCCCGCTGCCCATCGGGCTGTGCACGAACTTGTCCTCCATCTTCTGCGCGAGTTCGGTGTGCTCGGGAGTCTGCGGATCGAGGAAGTGCGCGATGGCGACATAGGACCCGGACGGCAACGCATCGATATAAGTCTGCATCAGCGCCGCCCCGTCTTCACCGAGATAATGGTGCAGGGTGCCGATCTGGAAAAGCGCTATCGGACGGTCGAAATCCAGTTCGCTGCGCACCACCTGGTTCTCGAGCACCTCGAGCGGCTGGAAGATGTCGGCGGTGACGATACTGGTATCCGGGTTCTCCTCCAGCAGCGCGCGCGCATGCGCCAGCACCATCGGATCGTTGTCGACGTACACGACGCGCGACTCGGGACGGATGCGCTGCACCACCTGGTGCGTGTTCTCCGCGGTCGGCAGCCCGGAGCCCAGATCCAGATACTGGTCGACACCCGTCTGCTTGGCCAGGAAACGGCATACCCGAATGAGGAAATCCCGGTTGGCCCAAGCCAAATCGGTGGCCTGCGGAGCCACGGACCGCACCCGGGCGAGGACCTCGCGGTCGACCTCGAAATTGTCCTTGCCATTGAGAAATGCGTCGTACACGCGGGCGATACTGGCTCGGGTGGTGTCCACCCCTACCGGCACCGCGCTCGGGTAGGAAGCGGAAGACTGGGACATCGCAAACTCCCTGGCATAGTCCGGTCGGTTACCGACTCCGAGTCTGGCGCATTCGCATGGGTTTGGGATCGGTACCGCGCATTTCGAGTTACGAGCGGCCCGCAGCGGCCGACGATGATCATGGTACGACAGGTACGGTGGCCGCCATGTCGGAGAGCTTCGTGCAGCGGGCGGAACGGATCGTGGACGCGATACTGCGGGCGGACCCCGCCGCCGCGGCGGCGGTCGGCGACCACCGTGCCGACGATCGGCTTCCGGACCGGTCCGACGACGCCGTGCGCGAGCAGACGGCGATGCTGCGCGAGGCCTCCCACGCCCTGGCCGAGGTGGACGATTTGGAACTGCCCGCCGAGGACCGGGTCGACCACGCGCTGCTGCTGCAGGAGGTCGACAGCCGTCTCTTCGCACTCGGCGAACTACGCGAGCACGAGTGGAATCCGTTGCTGCACAACCCCGGACCGCTGCTGTACGACCTGCTGGCACGGCCGTTCGCCCCGCCCGCCGAGCGGCTGGAGGCGCTCGGCGCCCGGCTGACGGCGCTGCCCGACGCGCTCGCCACCGCACGCGGCGTGCTGGAAGACTGCCCGCGCATCCACGTCGAGACCGCCATCGGGCAGTTCGGCGGAGCGGCCGCGCTGATCCGCGACCAGGTCCCGGCGCTGGCAGCCCAGGCGCCCGGCACGGGCGTGGACGGTCCCGCCATCGCGGCCGTGGCGGCGCTGACCGAATTCACCGGGTGGCTCCGGGCGCGGCTCGACGAGTCCACCCGGGATCCGCGACTGGGCCGCCGGGTGTGGGAGGCGAAGCTGTGGCACACCCTCGACACCGACCTGGGCGCGGCCGCGCTGCTCGACCGCGCGCATCGCCACCTGGACCGATTGCACGACGAGATCCGGTCCGCCGCAGGCGAACTGCTCGGAGTCGCCGACCCGGACGACGACACCGTCCGCGCCGCCCTCGACACGCTCGCCGTGGACCGGCCGGACAACGACACCGTCGTCGCACTCGCCGAGACCGCGCTTGCCGAGGCAGAATCCTTCGTCGCCGCACACGACCTGGTGTCATCGGTCGACGACACCCTGGTCGTACAGGCGATGCCGGAGTTCGCCCGCGGCGTGGCCGGGGCCTACTGCGACTCGGTCGGCCCGCTCGAAACCGCGGATCTGCCAACCTTTTTCGCGATCGCACCGGCACCGGCCGACTGGCCGCCCGAGCGAGTGGTCTCCTACTACCGCGAATACAACGACCACATGCTGCGCAACCTCACGGTGCACGAGGCGATGCCGGGCCACCATCTGCAACTCGCCCACGCGCGCCGGTTCCGCGGTTCGACGGCCACGCGCGCTCTGTGCGCCAGCGGGACCTTCATCGAGGGCTGGGCCGTCTACGCCGAGGAGCTGATGTCCGAACACGGGTTCGGCGGTCTGCCGGTGCGCCTGCAGCGGCTGAAGATGCAGCTGCGCGCGACCATCAACGCCATCCTCGACCAAGGTGTGCACTGCGATGGGATGACCGAGGCCGAGGCCATGGACCTGATGCTGCGCCGCGGCTTCCAGGAGGAAGGCGAGGCGGCCGGAAAATGGCGGCGGGCCCAGCTGAGTTCCACGCAGCTGTCGACCTATTTCGTCGGCTACGCCGAGATGTCCGCGATCGCCGCCGCCCGTCCCGCCGCGGTCTCGCCGCGCGGCTGGCACGACGCCATGCTCGCCCACGGCTCGCCCGCACCGCGGCATCTGCGGACGCTGCTCGGCATGGACGGGGTGTGAATCGGGTCACAGACACACCGGTCCGCTTCACCCGCCATATCAATAACTAGTGGTTTGCTCATTACATCTGTGTCCGGGAATCCACCCGCCGACGCGAAGGGAGCGAGCCCGCCATGCCGCAGCCGAGACCACGGATCGCGCGCTGGATCGCAACGGCCGGAGTCACCGTCGCGCTGACGGGAGCGCTGACCGCGGGCGCCGCGGTCGCCACCGCCGAGGAGGCGGCGCTCGGGCCGTGCGAGGCCGGTGCGCGCACTCCCGCCGCCGCGAGCACGACCGGCGTCCGAAACCACGAACCGACCCCGGTGCGGGCGGACGTACCCCGTGCCACGGGAACCGACTTCGTCTGTGCCGCACGGATCCCGGCGGCCTCGTCGCTGCTCCCCGACCTGGTCGCGATGAGCCTGGGCGCGGTGCCGACGGCGTTCCGGCTGGCGCCGAAGACGATGGCGCTGCTGATCGTCCCGCCGCATCAGTTCCCGGCCTTCGACAACGTCATCACCCGCGAGAGCGGCTGGAACACCTTCGCCGTCAACAAGGAGTCCGGCGCCTACGGCCTGGGTCAGGCTCTCCCGGCGCACAAGATGGGCACCCACGGCCTGGACTGGTGCTGCAATCCGCTCACCCAGATCCGCTGGACCTACGACTACATGAACCAGCGCTACGGCGGTCCGGACGGCGCCTGGGCGTTCTGGCAGTCCCACGGCTGGTACTGAATTCGGGCAAATCGCCCGCGCGTTACTCCCACGACTGACACCGGCAACTTCACAGACACCGGGTAGGCTTGCCCGGACGTCCGCGGCCTGCACCGATTGCCGTTTCTTCCATATGGCTGCAACAATCGAGTCAGGGTTGCGGGCACTCTGACTGCCGCTACTCGTGGAGTTCAACCCCCCGCGGGTGTCGGGCTAATGCGAAAGGCATCGGCATGTTCGTGCGTGTGTTCGCCCTGTCGTTCATCGTCACGGTGGTATCGCTGGTGGTCGCGCTGATCTACGGCGGGCCGGAGGCACTGATCCTGGCGGCGATCCTCGGTGTGCTCGAGGTGTCGCTGTCGTTCGACAACGCGGTGGTCAACGCCAGCGTGCTGCAGCGGCTGAGCCAGTTCTGGCAGCGCATGTTCCTCACGGTCGGCGTGCTCATCGCCGTATTCGGGATGCGGTTGGTATTTCCGCTGGTCATCGTCGCGATCGGGGCCCACCTGGATCCGGTGAAGGCGTTCGAGCTGGCGCTGAACCCGCCGCCCGACGGTGCGGCCTACTTCCCCGACGGCCGCCCCAGCTACGAGACGCTGCTCAACGAGGCCAATCCGAAGATCGCGGCCTTCGGCGGCATGTTTCTGCTGATGCTGTTCCTGGACTTCGTCTGCACGCGCCGCGAGATCACCTGGCTGAGCTGGCTGGAGCGGCCCATGGCCCGGCTCGGACGGTTCCCGATGTTCCCGACCGTCGTCTCGATGGTGGTGCTGGTGCTGATCGCGGGCGTCGTCGCCCCGGACAACAAGGCCGATGTGGTGATGGTCGCGGGCGTGCTCGGCATGGTCACCTACATTCTCGTCAACGGGCTCAGCGAGGCCCTGGACAGCGAGCACGCCGCCGATATGGAGCGCCCCGGCCCGGGGCGGGCGGTGGTCGCCACCGGGCGCGCGGCATTCTTCGGCTTCCTCTATCTGGAGGTCCTGGACGCGTCGTTCTCCTTCGACGGAGTCATCGGCGCCTTCGCCATCACCGCCGACCCCATCATCATCGCGCTCGGGCTCGGCCTCATCGGGTCGATGTTCGTCCGCTCGATCACCGTGTACCTGGTCCGCCAGGGCACCCTCTCGGAATACGTGTATCTCGAGCACGGCGCGCACTGGGCCATCGGTGCGCTCGCCGTGGTGTTGCTGTACTCGACCGGGCATCACCTCAACGAGGTCGTCACCGGCCTGATCGGCGTCACGATCATCGCGGCCGCGTTCGTCAGCAGCGTCATCTACAACAGGCGCCACCGCCCCGCCGCCGACGACGCGGAGGAACACGACCTGACTGCCGCTAGCGCGTCCGTTCGATGACGCCACGCAGGTAGGCCGCCTGGCCCGCGTGCTGCAGGTCGTCGGAGATCACGCTGACCAGCCGCACACCGAGGGTGACCGGCGGATCCCAGGCCGAGTCGACCACGCGGTCCAGGTCCGCGTCGGTCAGCTCCCGAACGTACCGCAGCGTCTGCTCGTGGACGGCGTCGTAATAGCCGGTCAGCAGCTCGGCCGGGGCCTGGATGCGCGCGACGTCGGACGGGCTGTCGCCGTATCCGGTGGCGCGCTTGCCGACGGGTAACGCGAACCTGTCGTACCAGCCCCGCGCGGTCCACACCTGATCGGTCCCGGCCACGTCGGCGATATGGTCGTCCTGCACTCGGGTCAGGTGCCAGACCAGCCATGCGATGGAGTTCGCGGCGGGCTCCAGGCGATGGGCCAGCGCCTGTTCGTCCAGGCCGTCGACCGCCTCGTGCACCACCTCGCGGATCCGCTCGTATGCGTCTATCAGCACGTCGGCACTCGTTGCCATCTAACTTCTCCCTTCCCCGCGGAACCTTTTCGCCCGACCGTACTCGCGGGCACCGACAGCCCGGCGAGCACGGCGATGTCACAGTCGCGGGCGCTGCGGCGTCGATCGAGCGAACCGGAACGAACCGGCCGCCGAAAACCACTGAGACAAGAGGCATTCCGATGACCGTCGCCTACTACATCGTCACCGTCCTGGTCGCCCTGTGGGTCGCCTTCTCCTCCTTCTCCCTGCTGACCAGGAAGGACTTCGTCGTCGAACCACTGGCGCAGTACGGGGTTCCGCGGTCGTGGTGGACCCCGCTCGGCCTGGCCAAGGGCGCGGGGGCGCTGGGTCTGATCGTCGGCCTGTTCCTCCCGGTCATCGGGGTCGCCGCCGCCATCGGCCTGATCCTCTACTTCGTCGGCGCCATCATTACGGCCCTGCGCGCCGAGTCCTACAAGACCGCGCCGTTCCCGGCGCTGTACCTGATCCCGGTCGCCGCCGCACTGACCCTGCGACTGGCGGCATAGCGAGCCGCACGGCCGGGCGTGGGTATTGTCGGATCATGAGGTCCAGGCCGCTGACGTTGATCCAGGACGAGCTCGTCGAGTACGACAAGGCGATGGAGCGGATGGCCGAGATGGTCGAGCAGCGGCGCCGTGAGGAGCGCCCCGACACGCTGTGGCTGCTCAGTCATCCGCAGGTGTACACCATCGGCCGCCGCACACCGCTCGAGCATCTGCCGGATCCCGCGCACCACATTCCGGTCGTCGAGACCACCCGCGGCGGGCAGCTCACCTATCACGGTCCCGGCCAGCTCGTCGGCTATCTGATCGTCGCGCTGCAGCCCGGTGAGGGCGTGGTCGACTACATCCGTGAGGTCGAGCACCGCCTGGTCGAAGCCCTCGCCGTGCTGGGCGTCCCCGCCGAGCGCCGCGACACCCCGCCCGGTTCCGAATTGCTCACCGGCGTCTGGACTTCCGCGACCGGCCGCAAGATCGTATCCATCGGCATGCGCCAGAGCCGCGGCATCACCAGCCACGGCTTCGCCCTCAATGTCGACGGTGATCTCGAGCCCTGGCACTGGGCGGTGGCCTGCGGGCTCCCTTCCGTGGATATGACCTCGGTGCAGCGCGAAACTGGCTCCGCCACAATGGATCAGGTTCGTCCGGTGGTGGCAAGGGCGTTCGAGGCCACCTGATCCGCTGCCTCAGTCGGTCGGCTCCTCGTAACCCAGGCGGACGTCATGCGTCAGCTCGCCGCCGTCCACGACGACCCGGCTGGTCGACGGAGGGTAGCCCCGGGCCACCACCGTGTACTCCCCTTCCGGCAGATCGGTGACCACATACTGGCCGTGGGCGTCGGTGCGGGCGGAGGCGATCGGGTTGCCGTGGTCGTCGAGCACCAGGACCTGCGCGTCCGGTACCGCGTGGCCGTCGGCCCACGCCAGACCGGCCAGCACGCCGGTCGATCCGAGCTCGATGTCGTGACGCAGCAGGCCGCTGTCGGGAACGGTCAAAGTCGTTGCGGCGGGACGCATGTGGTCGGAGACGGCAACCAGCGTGTAGGTACCCGGCACCACTCCGTGACAGGCGTAGGCGCCCTCGGCGTCGGTGACCGCGGACCCGACGACCTCGCCGTGCGCGTCGGTCAGCGTGACGGTGACGCCGTGCAGCGGTTCACCGCGGTCGCCCACCCGCACCACACCCGACACCTCTCCGGTCCCGAGCAGCGAGATATCCAACGCCTGCGGCCATTCCCCGACCGTCACGTTCACCGCCGCGGGCTGGTAACCGGTCGCCGACACGATGAGCACGTAGGCCCCCGGATTCGGTGCGTCGATGCGATAGCCGCCGTCCGGGCCGCCGGTGGCGCGCGAAACCTGGTGCCCGCGTTGGTCTATCAGCGTCAGGGCGGCGTCGGCGACAGGATGGCCATCCTCGCGGTGAACGCGCCCATCCAGCGAATGCGATTCGCCGTCACCGTATTCCGCCGACAG
The DNA here is from genome assembly GCF_054782435.1 of Nocardia thraciensis. Lineage (NCBI taxonomy): Bacteria > Bacillati > Actinomycetota > Actinomycetes > Mycobacteriales > Nocardiaceae > Nocardia > Nocardia thraciensis. Next base: position 39,183 of record NZ_BAAGSM010000021.1, on the reverse strand, counting down.
CAGCACCGCCGTCCCGGCCGCCGCCGAATACGCTCCGCCACCTACGGTTTCGGACACCCGGGCGGACTCCATCCGAGTGTGGCGCCCAACGCCCGCGAGGACGGGTTCCGGCTCGGTCAGCGCCCGCGCGGACCCCTCCCACAGCTCCGCCTCGTCCCAGGCGCCGTCCTCGAGCGGCTCTGCGGCCACCTCCGAAGGGTCCCGCAGCGGAATCTCTTTCATGAACAGCAGCACCACGCAGGCCAGCAGCGAGACCGCCGCACCGACGTAGAACACTCCGCTCAGCGAGTCGGTGAAGCCGATCAGGATCGGGGCCTTCAGCTCCGGCGGGAGCGCGGCGATACCCGCTGTGTTGCTTTGCAGTTCGGTCATCGCGCCGGTGTCGAACCCGGCCGGTAGCCGCCCGCCGAAGGCATCGAGGATTTTGTTCGGCAGCAGGTTGAACAGGATCGTCAGGAATACCGTGACACCCAGCGTGCCGCCCATCTGCCGGAAGAACGTGGCCGATGCGGTGGACACCCCCATATCCGACCGCGGCCCGGCGGCCTGCGCCGCGATGATCAGCGTCTGCATGCACCCGCCGAGGCCGATGCCGATCACCCCGCTGTAGGCCAGCGGCTGCCACAGCGGACTGTCGAAACGTACCTGCGCGAACAGCGCCGAACCCCCCGCGATGACGAACGTCCCCACCACTGGCAGGACCTTGTAGCGGCCGGTGGCCTTGGTGACCGCGCCCGCGATCGAGGAGCCGACCATGATGCCCAGTACCAGCGGCAGCATCAGCAGCCCCGACTTGGTCGGCGAATATTCGCGTACCACTTGCAGATACAGCGGCACCATCGAGATCGCGCCGAACATCGCGATGCCCACGATGAACCCGCCGACGATCGTGATCGAGAAGGTCGAGCTCCGGAACAGTCGCAGCGGGATCAGCGCCGCATCCTTCATCAGGAATTCGACGACGAGGAACAACACCAGTCCGATGCCGCAGAGTCCGTAGCACAGTAGCGCGCGATCCGACTGCCAGCCCCAGCCGCGCCCCTGCTCGGCGACAATCAGTAGCGGCACCACGCAGATCGCCAGCGCGATGGTGCCCGGCCAGTCGATGCGGTGGCGCTGCCGCTCGTGCGGCACGTTGAGCACCTTCGCGACCACCAGCAGGGCGACCGCCCCGATCGGCACGTTCACCAGAAACACCCAGCGCCAGCCCTCCAGGCCCCACAGGTGGTCGTAGTCGGAGAAGAATCCGCCGAGCACCGGGCCGAGCACCGTCGAGATGCCGAACACCATCATGAAGTAGCCCTGGTAGCGCACCTGCTGACGGGGCGGCACGATATCGCCGATGATGGTGAACGCCAACGACATCAGCCCGCCCGCGCCCAGCCCCTGGAAGGCCCGGAACCCCGCCAGCTGATACATCGACGTGGCGAAGGTGCACGCCGCCGACCCGATCACGAACAACCCGATCGCGAGGAGATAGAACGGCTTGCGGCCGTAGATGTCGGCCAGCTTGCCGTACAGCGGCGTGCTGATGGTGGCGGTGATCAGGTACGCCGTCGTCGCCCAGGCCTGCTGGTCGAACCCGTTCAGACTGTTGGCGATCCGCACGATCGCCACGGTCACGATGTTCTGATCCAGCGCGGCCAGGAAAATGCCCAGCAGCATGCCGGAGAGGATCGTGAGTATCTGCCGGTGCGACAGTGACGCGCCCGCACCCGCCGCCGGGTCCGGCCGCACCGCCGGGTCCCGGGTGGTCGAAGTCGTCATGTTCAAGCCCTAATTCGGTTCGCAGTGAGCAATGAGTGTTTCGATACTGCGGTCGAGCCGGTGGAGCGGAACGATCATGATGTGGCCGGGTACGTATCCGGTGCACGGCAACTCGGCAACGGGCCCCGGGATCCCCTTCTCCCACACCGGCCGACGTGCTTGGCACGCACAAGTAGTTGCCGAGGCCAACTATACAACTCTCAGAACAACGTCATCGGCTCGGTCGGCGCCGGTTCCGGGAGCGGTTCGACCTCCGGCAGCCGCGCACGGATCTCGTCGTGGAACCGACGAGCCAACACCAGTGATTCGGCGTTGTCGGGCGTATGGATGAAAACGGTGGGCGAACGGCCCTCGCGCAGCCAGTCGGCGACGATGTCCAGCCACGGCCGCCAGCCCGCGACGGTGGCGGCGCTGTCGTCGCGGCCGTGGTACCGCACGATCGGGTATTCGGTGAGGGCGCGGGTCCGCCGCGGCAGGCGCGGCTTCTTGGTCCAGGCCTCGCGTTCGCCCGGACTGGTCGGTCGGGCCGCGAACAGGGTGCCGGTGTCGAACGGTATCCACTCGGCGCCCCGGCGGGCCAGCACGTGCTCCAATTGTGCCGTGGCGCGGTCGTCCTCGAAGAACGCCCGGTGCCGCACCTCGACGGCGTAGCGGTACTCGTCGGGCAGCTGCCGCAGCAGCCCGGCCAGCGCGCCGAGATCGGGGGGCCCGAACGAGGGCGGCAGTTGCACCCACAGCGCGTGGGCGCGCGGCCCGAGCGGCTCGATCGCGGACAGGAATTCGCGCAGCTGCGGCTCGGCGCCCGCCAAGCGGCGTTCGTGGGTAATGGTTTTCGGCAGCTTCACCACGAACCGGAAACTCGGATCCGTCTGCGCCGCCCAGGATCGCACCGTGTGCGGTGCGGGCGTGGCGTAGAAGGTGGTGTTGCCCTCCACCGCATTGCACCACTCCGCATAGGCCCGCAGCCGTTCCCGCGGATTCGGCTGCCGGTCCGCCCAGGCCGTGTGCGTCCACTGCGCACACCCCACGTGAAACCGCATACGCTCGACGCTAACGCACGCCCTCGGCGCGCCGGTCAGCCGCGCTGGAAGAACAGCACCTGTTCGCCGTAGTCGACCAGCGGCCGCGCCTGGCCCGCCTGCCGGATACCGCTGGCTGGCAGGTGGGTGAGCTTGGCGAACATCGGGGTGTTGCCGAACGCCGAACGCACCTGGGTCTCCGACGCGTAGTCGGCGCCGTAGTCCGCGAGCGTCGCGAAATCCAGTGGCGCCAGCGGGGTCTCGAGCGGCGGCTGCCCGACGGGACGGCCGAGCGCGGCGTACTGGATAGCGGCGCCGTCGGCATACCAGCACAGCTCGTAGGACATGTTCTCGGTGGTATTGACCGCGATCACGGGCCAGCGCCGCGAAAGAGCAAGCGCCAGTGGGTGTCTACCGACCGGCGTCAGCTCCCAGTGCCTGCTCATCACCGAAATCCAGCTGCCGCCGGACCGTTCGACCAGCACCACGTCGTCGCCGAGGCGATCGGCCAGGTTCAGCTCGGGATCGGGCATGTGCCAGTGGGTTTCGTGCACGCCCTGGAAGACGGAGCTGTCCACGGCCCGCGCGCCGTCGGCCTCGTAGGCCGCGATCACCGCCGCGCGCACCTGGGCCAGCGCGTCGGGGGCGGCGCAACGCACGCTCAGCGCGCCGAACGCGCTCCCGATCTCCACCGGCTTGGAGGGCGGATCCGCCAGCGCACCGGCGGCCAGCGGCTTCAGCCCGACCAGGCCCAGCTTCCAGTTGATCTCCTCGATCGTGGTCAGGTCGCCGGAGGTCTGGTAGAGGATCTGCTGCTGGGTCAGATATCCCGCGCGCTCGAGCGTCTGGCACTCCAGCTTCGTCAGCGCGGCCCGGGTCTTGCTGGTGAAGTCGACGTCGTCGATGCGGGTTTCGCGCAGCCGGGTGGTCATCGCCTGCGTGGTCCAGGCCGAGTAGCGCTCGCGGTACATGGCCAGCGCCTGCTTGCGCGGGCGGCCGATCATGAGCGTGCGCAGCAGCATGTTCAGGCTGGCGAGGTAGCGCCCCGCCTGGTCGGGCTCGGTGGCGAACAGCCCCGCGCGGATGCGCACCGCCTCCGAACTCGCGGCCACCGCCGATTCGGGGTCCAAGCGGCACAGCCACACGCCGCATTTGGACAGCCCGTCGGCGCAGACTCCCGCCGCCATCGGATAGCGCTGTGCCACCCGGTGATACGCGTCGCAGGCCTGGCGAATGGTGGAGGTGGCGAGCTCGCGGTGCCCGATGGTGCGGGCGGCCTGCTCGAACAGCCGCAGCGCCTCCTGCACCTGCCCGGCGAACTGGGCGCTGACGTGGCCCTGGGTCAGCCAGCGCAGCCGGATCAGCACGGCCTCCTGCGCGGGCTCCAGCGCCGCGGGCGCGCGGTCGCGCCCCTCACCCTGCTCCTTGGTGGCCAGAAAGGCCTTGGACAGCTCGCACAGCGAGGCCGCCAGCCGCAGCTCGGCCTCGGCCGATCGCTCCGCAGTGGCGGTCCGTCTGTCGTCGGCCACCTGCTGCTCGATGGTGGTCAACTCCATCGCATTCCCAACTCCCGCGCCACCTTCCACACACGGTCGTGGATCGGCCGCATCGTGCCGTGCCGAGTCTGCCACATATCGCCCTCCGATATGCGCCGACCGTGCGGACAGCGCAGGACAGGAGGGCCGCCGCCGACGGTGCCCCGGAAACCCAGGGCGTGGCGAGAAGTTTCACCGGCGGCCACGTCGTCGATATATAAGTAGTCTCGGAAGACGAAAGATTGTGTGGGGGAACATGTCACTGGTTTCGAGAATCGTCACGAATCGCTATGCCGAGAGCGCCGAGACACCGGCCGCGCCGCCCGTGGCGCCGCAGCGGCAATGGGCCAGGGCGGTGCAACCGTACGCCCGGACGCCCGGTTCGTCACCGGCGCAGCGCTCCGACTCCTATCGGGAGCGCCTGCTCAAATACTTCCCGATCGAGACCAGCGGGCCCTATCTGGCGGCCTCGGCGGCGATCACGGGCATGACCGAGGCGCACACGCCCGCGCGCACGGTGTGGCTGCTGGTGATCTTCACGGCGTTCGGCGTGGGCACGATACCCCTACTGCTGAAGCAGTATCCGGCCGCGCTGTACCGAAACCGCTGGCTCCCCATCGGGTTCGGGCTCGGGGCCTACGTCATCTGGGTCTACTCGCTGGGCGCCCTGCCCGAGGAACTGGGCCTGTTCAGCCCGATCGGCGCCGTCGTGCTGCCGATCCTGTACGGGTTCGGTGCGAATTTCAGTCCATCTCCGCCGAGATGATCGCAGGTGGCCGCGGCCCACGCCCTTCGATCGAACGAGAATTCGTGTTAACTTAATCGGGTAACTCGTATTGTCGACCTGATCGGAGTGGCTATGACCTCGGCAGTCGTCGTCGACGTCGTCCGAACCCCGTCCGGCAAGGGCAAGGCCGGTGGCGGCCTGTCGCAGGTGCATCCGGCGAGGCTGTTGGCCGGGGTGCTGACCGAGCTGATGTCGCGCAACGATCTGGACCCGGCGCTGGTCGACGACGTGGTCACCGGCTGCGTCACCCAGAGCGGGGAGCAGGCGTTCAACATCGGCCGCACCGCGGTGCTCGCCGCCGGATTCCCGGAGTCGGTGCCCGCGACGACAGTCGACCGGCAGTGCGGATCCAGCCAGCAGGCAGCCCATTTCGCCGCCCAGGGGGTGATCGCGGGCGCCTACGACATCGCGATCGCCTGCGGCGTGGAATCGATGAGCCGGGTGCCGATGTTCTCCAATGCCCAAGGCGCGGATGCCAATCGAGGGCCGATAGCGCACCGGTACCCCGATGGCCTTGTGCAGCAGGGCATTGCGGCAGAGGTCATCTCGGCCCGCTGGAAGTTGGATCGAAATACGTTGGACGAGTTCGCCGCTCGCTCGCATCGACTGGCCGCCGAAACCGCCGCGGCGGGCGGTTTCGCGAAAGAGCTTGTGGCAGCGGGGGAATTGACCGCCGACGAGACCGTACGCCCGTCGACCACGATGGAGAAGCTGGCCGGACTACGGCCCGCGTTCGTCGACGCCGAGTTCGAGGCCCGCTTCCCGGAGATCGAATGGTCCATCACCCCGGGCAATTCGTCGCCGCTGACCGACGGCGCCTCCGCGGTGTTGATCATGAGCGAGGCGAAGGCGAACCAGCTCGGGCTGCGGGCGCGGGCGCGGTTCCATGCGTTCGCGGTGACCGGTGACGATCCGCTGCTGATGCTCACCGCCGTGATCCCCGCGACCCGAAAGGTATTGGCGCGCGGCGGGTTGTCGATCGACGACATCGACGCCTACGAGGTGAACGAGGCCTTCGCGCCGGTGCCGCTGGTATGGGCGCACGAACTCGGCGCCGACCCGGCCAGGCTGAACCCGCGCGGTGGCGCCATCGCCCTGGGCCACCCGCTGGGCGCCTCCGGCACCCGCATCCTCGCCACGCTGGTCAACCACCTCGAACAGTCGGGCGGTCGCTACGGCCTGATGACCATGTGCGAGGCGGGCGGGCTGGCCAACGCCACCGTCATCGAGCGGCTCTGAGCCGTGGCCGCCGGATCCTGCTCCGTGTCCCTCCGAACGGAACCACATGACTGATACGAAACGCAGCGCTTTGATCACCGGGGGCTCGCGCGGGATAGGCGCCGAGGTCGCCCACAGGCTCGCGGGCGAAGGCTACGCGGTGACCATCGCCGCCCGCACCGCCGAGACCCTCGAGCAGACCGCCGAGCGGCTGCGGGCCGAGACCGGCGCGCAGGTCCATCCGGTGGCGGCGAACATGGCCGACCCCGATCAGGTCACCGCTCTGGTCGACGCGCACGCCGATCGGTGCGGCGGAATGGATCTGCTGGTGCTCAGCGCGGGCACCGGTACCGCGAGCCCGGTCGCGGACATGACGCCCAAGGCCCGCGAGCGCATGCTCGACGTCAACTTCCGCGCCCCGCTCACCCTCATCCAGGCGGCGCTGCCGCTGCTGCGCGCCAGCGCCGCCGCCGATCCGCAGCGTGGCGCGAAAATCGTTGCGATCTCCTCGATTACGGGGGTGGCAGGCGAACCGGGCCTCGCGGCCTACGGTGCCACCAAGGCGGCGCTGATCTCGCTGTGCGAGACCGTCTCGCTCGAGGAATCGGCTCGCGGCGTGAGCGCCACCGCGCTGTCCCCCGGTTACGTCGACACCGAGATGAGCGCCTGGAAACACGGCGAACTCGACCCGTCGGCCATGCTGCCCACCGCCGACATAGCCGAACTGGTACTCGCCATCTCGCGCCTGTCGACCCGTGCCGTGGTGCCCAACATCGTGGTCTCCCGCGCCGGAGACCAACTCTGGCGCGCCTGAGCGACGCCGACCGTCATTCCGGCGTGCGTTCGGCCGGAATCCGACCACTACTCGCTCTCGCCCTGAGGTTTCGCGAGCGCGTACCACTCCTCCGCCTCCTGCTCGTTCAGCACTCTCCACCGTGAGCGAGGCGGGCATATTCGGGAAGAATCGCCCGGCCGTCCACCGCATACCGCCCTGCAAGGGGAAGCTCGAGACGTCTTCGGCTGCGCGGAACGACCGACTCGCGAAGTACGGCAGGCTATCTCGTGGGCTGGCGGCGCGGCGAGCGCCGCAGCAGGCCCACCCCGTACGCCCGGTTCCGAGAGCTGTCGGGAACGATATGCCCGGCGGTTACCAGTATGTCGTAGGCCGCCTTCTTGTTCGGGCAGCAGTCGGCGGCGCATCCGGCGTGCACCTGCATGACCCGGTGCGCCAACTCCACCGACAGCGGGCCGACCGGCTCCGAATGTGCCGTCACCGCAATGATTTCGACGATCGTGCGCTCCATGCCAAGGCCCTTCGCGTACACCAGACGATCCACGACGTAGCTCCACGGTAACCCATCGCGAACGACGGCACGCCGGACATGCACAGGACAATTCCTTGCCCACGCCTCCCACAGTCACCCGACACGCCTGCCGCAGTCACCCCGGCACACCTGCCACAGTCACCCCGGCACACCTGCCACAGCCCCCGCACGGCTTCCACCGTCATCCCGGCACGCCTCCACTGTCATCCCGGCACGCCTCCACCGTCATCCCGGCACGTTCTTGGCCGGGATCCACGCCGGAACGACGACAGGCGCCTGCGGCCTCTCGTGGGCCCAGGCGCCCTGTAGCTCGTCCGCTATTCGTCGACCGCGTCCGGGAACGCCTGCTGGCGCCGCCCGCCGCGCAGAGTCCCCTCCAGGTATGCCGCCTTGCAGGCCCGGCGGGCGATCTTCCCGCTGGAGGTGCGCGGAATCGACCCCGCGGGCACCAGCAGCAGATCGCGCACCGTGACGCCGTGCCGCTTGGCGATCGCCGCCCGCACGGTTTCCGCGATCGGTTCCGGCTCGATCTTCGCCGCGCCGCTGCCCCTTTCGGCCACGATGACCAAATGCTCCGCGCCGGAAGCGCCTTCGTCCGCCTGCTCCGGTATCTCGTTGGCGCCCACCGAGAACGCCGCGACGAATCCCGGACGCAGGGCGGTCGACGACTCCTGCGCCGACATCTCCAGATCCTGCGGGTAGTGGTTGCGGCCGTCGACGATCACCAGATCCTTCACCCGACCGGTGATGTACAGCTCGTCGTCGTGGTAGACGCCGAAATCACCGGTGCGCATCCACTTCGCCTCCGGCGCAGTGCCTTCGGCATGGCTGACGGACTGGCGGGCGGTGAGCCGATTCTGGAAGGTCGCCTCGGTCTCCTCCGCGCGCCCCCAGTACCCGATGCCCATGTTCTCCCCGTGCAGCCAGATCTCGCCGACCTCGCCGTCGGGCCGCTCCGCGCCGGTCTCCGGGTCCACGATCACCGCCCACTGCGAGCGCGCCACATAGCCGCAGGACACCTGCGCCACCGCGCCTTCGGCGTTCTCGTCCACCTCGACCATGCGCCCGGCATTGAGCTCGCCGCGGTCGACGTAGACCACCTTCGCTTCGTCGTCGCGCCGCGTGGCCGAGACGAACAGCGTGGCCTCCGCCATCCCGTAGCACGGCTTGATCGCGGTCTTCGGCAGGCCGTACGGCGTGAACGCGTCGTTGAACTTCTGCATCGAGGTCACCGACACCGGCTCGCTGCCGTTGATCAGCCCGATCACGTTCGACAGGTCGAGGGTCTCCCCCGCCTTCGGCCGCCCGCGCACCGCCGCGTGCTCGAACGCGAAATTCGGTGCGGCGGCGTAGGTTCCGGCCCCGTCGGAGTGCGCGGCCAACTCCTTGATCCACCGGTACGGGCGGCGCACGAACGCACTCGGCGACATGATGGTGATGAACTTGCCGCCGATCGCGGGCAGGATCACGCACAGCAGCCCCATGTCGTGGAACAGCGGCAGCCAGGTCACCCCGCGGGTGTCCCATTCGATACCGAGCGCGTCGATCATCTGCAGCAGGTTGGTGCCGACGGCGCGGTGGGTGATCTCCACACCCGCGGGCGTCCGGGTGGACCCGGACGTGTACTGCAGATACGCCACGCTGTCGATATTGATGTCGGGCTCTTTCCAGCCCGCGCCGACGCTGTCGGGGATCGCGTCGACGGCGATCACGCGCGGCCGCTGCGCCGCCGGGAGCGCGCGGAAGAACTCCCGCACACCGGCCGCCGCCGAACTCGCCGTGAGAATCGCCGTGGGCTGGCAGTCCCCGAGCACCGCGTGCAGGCGGTCGGTGTGCCCCGGTTCGTCCGGATCGAACAGCGGCACAGCGATATTGCCCGCGTACACGGCGGCGAACATGCCCACCACGTAGTCCAGACCCTGGGGTGCCAGGATCGCCACCCGGTCGCGCGGACGGGTCACCTGTTGCAACCGCGCCGCCACCGCACGCAACCGAACACCGAACTGGCGCCAGGTGAGTTCGTGATACTCACCGTCGCGCTCGCGCGAGTAGTCGATATAGCGGTAGGCGAGCTCGTCCCCGTTCGCCGCGCTGTGCTTGTCGACGAAATCGATCAGGGTCGCGTCACCCAGGATCTTGATGTTGCCTTGCTCGTCCAGATAGTCATCGAAGGTCTCGCCGATCATTCCCTATCCTTTTCACGCACGAACCAGAGGCCGTGCCATGACACCGAACACACAGAGATCGACACCGAAGCACGAAGATTAGCAGGCGCCCCGGCCACGGTAGCTCAGTATCGTCCGAAAGCCAGCGACACGTTGTGGCCGCCGAAGCCGAAGGAGTTCTTCACCGCGTAGTCGATGCGGCCCGAGCGGGCCTGACCGCTGACGACGTCGAGGTCGACCTCGGGGTCGAGCTTTTCCAGGTTGAGTGTCGGCGGCACGACGCTGTCGCGGATGGACAGCACCGTGAGCACCGACTCGAGTGCCCCGACCGCGCCGATCGAGTGCCCCAGCGCGGATTTCGGGGCATAGACGGACGCGTGATTGCCCACGGCCGCGTTGATCGCCTTCGCCTCGGCGGTATCGCCGATCGGCGTGGCTGTCGCGTGCGCATTCACATGTGTCACATCGCTTTTCGACAAGCCCCCGGTCTCTATCGCGCGTGCCATGGCCCGCGCCGCGCCCTTGCCCTCCAGATCGGGCGCCACGAGGTGGAACGCGTCGGAGGTGACCCCGGCGCCCATCAGCCGGGCGTGGATGGTGGCGCCGCGGGCCTTGGCGTGCTCCTCGGTCTCGATCACCATCATCGCGCCCGCCTCGCCGAAGACGAACCCGTCGCGGTCGACGTCGAACGGGCGGGAGGCTCGCTTGGGATCGTCGTTGCGGGTGCTCATCGCGCGCATCATGGTGAACGCGGCGATCGGCACCGCCTGGATGGATCCCTCGACGCCACCGGTCACGACCATGTCGGCGTCGCCCATCACGATCATCTTCCAGGCGTTGGCGATCGCCTCCGACCCGGACGAACACGCCGACACCGGCGTCGAAACACCGGCTTGCGCACCGAGTTCCACGCCGACGACCGCTGCGGCCCCGTTCGGCATGATCATCTGCATCGCCAGCGGCGACACTCGCCGATAGCCCGCGTTGTTCATCTTCTTGGTGAAGTCGATGAGGATTTCCGCGCCGCCGAGCCCCGTGCCGATCGACACGCCGAGCCGCTCCTGGTCGACCTCAGGGCTCCCGGCGTTGCGCCACGCCTCGCGGCCCAGCACCAGCGCCATCTGCTCGACGTAGGACAGTCGGCGGGTCTCGTCGCGGCTGAGACTTTCCCCCGGCTTGACCTTCAGATGCCCGCCGATGCGCACCGGCAGCTCGAACTGGTCGATGAACTCGTCCTCGAGGACGTCGATGCCGCTCTCCCCGTTGAGTAATCCCTTCCAGGTCGAATCGACATCGCCCGCGATCGAGGTGGTGGCGGCCAGGCTGGTGACGACGACGTCGGGATACCTGCGACTGGAACTCGTCATTCTCGGCTCACTTTCGGTGACAACACTGCGGTCGGGGGCACGGCGGTGGAGCAACGCTGCGGCGAATACAAGCGGAAATGACAGCACGGCGCGGAACGGCTGGTATACCAACCGCTTCCGCCCCACCGGCCGGGCCACCGTGCATCTCTTCAGCAGGAGTTCGATCCTCTTTAATACGACGCACCCTCCTGCCTCGAGTGCCCGGACGAGGCGGGTCTAGATTATCGAGGCGAAGCCGACCGGATCGGCCGCGTGACACGCAGCAATTCGGTCGCTACTGAACTGTACCGGTTTCTCTCCGCAGCGTCTCACCCACCGATCCACTTCGAAGGAAGGGCATCATCGTGGCCAGGAACCTGACCCAGCTCGAACTGCTGCTCGAGCTCGAGCCTGTCGCCGAGCAGAACGTCGACCGGCACCTGTCGATGGCCAAGTCCTGGCACCCGCACGACTACGTGCCGTGGGACGACGGCCGGAATTTCGCGGCGATGGGCGGGCTGGACTGGGAGCCCGGACAGTCGCGGTTGAGCGAGGTCGCGCGGGCGGCGATGATCACCAATCTGCTCACCGAGGACAATCTGCCCTCGTATCACCGGGAGATCTCCGAGAACTTCTCACAGGACGGCGCCTGGGGCACCTGGGTGGGTCGCTGGACCGCGGAGGAGAACCGACACGGAATCGTCATCCGCGACTATCTGGTCGTGACCCGCAGCGTGGATCCGGTGGCGCTGGAGAACGCCCGGATGGTGCATATGACCAACGGCTACAACGCGATGAAACTGGTCCGTGAGGCGGGCGGCACCGCCGAACACCTGGCGGATACCGGATTGCTGCACTCGGTCGCCTATGTGACATTCCAGGAGTTGGCCACTCGCGTTTCACACCGCAATACCGGCCGCGTCTGCAACGATCCCGTCGCCGACCGCATGCTGCAGCGGATCGCGCTGGACGAGAACTTGCACATGATCTTCTACCGCAACCTGTGCGGCGCGGCTCTGGACCTGGTGCCGGATCAGGCGCTCGAGGCGATCAGCGGCATCGTGCGGCACTTCCAGATGCCCGGCGCCGGAATGCCCGACTGGCGGCGCAACGGCGTGCTGATGGCCAAGCACGGCATCTACGATCTGCGCCAGCATCTGGAGGAGGTGGTGATGCCGGTGTTGCGCAAGTGGAATGTGTTCGAACGCAATGACTTCACCGCCCGCGGCGACCGGATCCGCAACGAGCTCGGAGAGTTCCTGGAGAAGCTGCAGGGCGACTGCATGCGGTTCGAGGAGCAGCGCGACCGGGCACTGGCGCGGGAGGCGAAGAAGCGGGAGTTGGTGAGCGCCAAGGGGTGAGCGTAATCGTGTGCGCTCACAACCGGACTCACCACCTCCGCTCTTGATCCGCAGGGGCCCTTGGGCCGTTCGCTGAACCGTCGTCCGGTTCGACCGTGCCCCTGGAATTTCCGCCGCTCGAGGCCCGTTTTTCCTGCTCCCGGACGCACTTCCGGAGCGGTAGCGCGAGGGTGAATTACACGCTCGAGTTAGCTGGCCGGCGCGGCTTTCCGGGCCAGTCGAACCGTCGTACCGGCGTAAGCCACTGCCCCTCCGAGCATTTCGAAACGGTCTCAGCCGCAAATAGCGCCGCAGAACACATTGCCAGAAAATAGCCGTTCGGTGCACACTTGACGTATGACTGCTTTACCCCGCGCTACCCATCCCACGGCCGGTGATTCCGTGGCTCTGATCGGCGCACCCAAGGACACCGTGCACTTCGAGTTCCGCGTCGCCGACCCCCAGCGCCAGCTGAAGGTTCGAGAGGCCCTCGAGCGCATCCAGCTCGAAAGCCACTGAACCCCCGGTCGGCACCCGCATCTCGTCGCTGAGCGGCCCGGCCCGGGACAACCATCCCGGGCCACGGGCGCCCGCCCTCTAAACCCTGGGCACGGGTCGGTCAGCCCCCTCATTCCCGGACACCGGACGACTATCCCCATCCAAGACCCCCTGCTCAGGGTTCCCGTCGTCCTGCGCAACCCAGCTCCCGTCAACCCGGCGCACGCCAAGCATTCCCGTCATTCCGGCGCGGCCCCAGCTCTGATCATCCGGCGAGCCCATCCTCGTCATCCCAGCGAAACCCTCCTCGTCACCCCGGCGGGCCCCTCCTCGTCATCCCGGCATGCTCTCCGCCGGGATCCATTCCCCCGCAACGCCCCGCCTGCCTACACGGCGATCCCCACCAAATGCCCGATCGCGTAAGTGGTAGCCATAGCAAGCGCCCCGCCCAGCAGCACCCGCAATGTCGCCCGCACGACGGGGGCATCTCCGAGCTTCGCGCCCACCGCGCCCGTAATCGCCAGTGCCACCAGCACAGCGGCAACGGTCACCGGCACGCGCACACTCGGCGGCGTCAGGATCGCCAACAGCGGCAGCAACGCCCCCAGCGTGAACGACAGCGCCGACGAGAACGCCGCGTGCCACGGATTGGTCAGCTCCGCCGGGTCGATCCCCAATTCGGCCTCCGCATGCGCGGTGAACGCATCCTTCTCGGTCAGCTCCACCGCCACCTTCCACGCCGTCTCCTCCGACAACCCCTTCGCCTCATAGATCGCCGCCAACTCGGCCAACTCCTCCTCCGGCATCTCGGCCAACTCCCGCCGCTCCACAGCCAACACCGCCCGCTCACTGTCCCGCTGCGTACTCACCGACACGTACTCCCCCAAGGCCATCGACACCGCCCCCGCCACCAGCCCCGCCACACCCGCCGTCAGAATCGCCGAGGAACTCGTCGTCGCCGCAGCCACCCCCACCACAATCCCCGCCACCGACACAATCCCGTCATTGGCCCCCAACACGCCCGCCCGCAACCAATTCAACCGCGAGGCCAGCCCGGCCCCGTGCGGCTCGGGGTGTTCCTGCACCGCCACGCCGCCCACATCACTCTGCACACCGCCACGCTAGCGATTTCCCAGACGCTCTACCAGCAATGCCAGGCTTACCGAGGTGAGGTAAGGCGTTGCACAGCAAGGGTTTCCATACCTTATCCGGGTGAACTGTGATGTCGGTCGTATTCGCCTGCGACGCGGTCGCTCTCGTCGACAAGCTCGTAATAGCTCAGCCGAAACGGTTGCAGGAGAGCGCGCATGAACTCCGCGGCATCGTTCACGGTGACGAAGCGCGCCTCCCCGAGAACCTCGACGCCCCGGCGATACCACTGTTCGGCGATCGGGCAGCCCGCGGAGCCGAGGACGGTGAGTTCGATACTGCCCTGCGCCGTCAATCGGAATTCGGCCACCCGGCGCGGCTCCCAGGAACCCAGGTCGTAGACCGTCACGAGATTCGGTGCCGTACGGCTCATCATGCCTCCTGACCGCCCGGGGAGCGATCGGTCTGGTAAGGCTTGTACCGAGAGTCTCCGAACCCGCCCGCCACCTCTTCACTCCAGTTGATGTTGCCGGGCCACTTGTCCCCGGTGATCATCTTCTTCGCCTGTATCTCCTGGAGGCGATCGACCGCGCCCTTGATCGCAAGGTCGCTCATTCCCAGATCTTCCAGTGCGCCACGTAGCCGATCGGGATGCAGCTTCTCGACCGCCCGCAGCACGTCGGGATCCAGCCGTGTATTCATGTGCGCTTTGACGAAATCGGACCGGATCCCCCAGGGGTCGGGTCGCTCCGGGAAGGTCGTGCCGTGGTCGATCGCGACGATCTTGTTCTTGCCGTCCTCCACGACTGTCCGATAGTTTCCTGCGTGCCGGTCGCTGTTGCCGGTGATGTAATCGAGCACGGCCATCTGCTGCTGCTGCGTTCTGTCGTAGTTCATTTTTCCGTCGGCGCCCACCAGCGAACGCCCCGGACCGGATTCGATGAACTGCTGGATCGAACCGCGCGTGTACCCCTTCGGCCCGTCGACGATCGCGGTCGCTGGGACCCGTCCGAATCCGAGCATCCGATCCACTCGAAAGGCCGCCACCTCGCGGATGGCTTGCGCACCCGGGGTTTCGGGAATACCGATCCGAACCGGGAACTCGCCGGAAAACGGCTTGAAGACGTTTCGCATACCGTCGGTGGACCGCATCAGCCACACCTGCTTCTTCTTTTTGCGCCCGTCAACCAACGCAGCGTACGTCTTCATGTGTGGATCCGGCAGGTCGGGGCGTCTCCCGGGCGGCGGAGCTACCAACTGGCGACGGCGCATCATCAGTTCCTCGTCGCTCGGCGTGAAGACCCGCGTCCGGCGGCTCATCGGATGCGGCACGGAGGTCCGTCGCGGCGCCTCGTCCAATGCTGATCGCTCGATGTCTCGCCCGGCTGTTTCATCGGTTCGTTGCAGTCGCCGGGTGGTCAAGTTCAAGGTCGCAGCGGTTTCCCGTTGCTCGCGTGACGCGGCCGTACCGGCTCGTTCCAGGGCCGCCGCCACCCGCCGAGCCACCAGGTCGAGAGTGCGACCGACTCCACCGGTCAATGCCACCACCCTCCCAGCACGCGCTCCAAACACCTCGAAGCATATGCGAGAACTTTGCAAGAACGCGTCCCGCTACCGCCCCCGAGAACCCTCCCGCAACCGCGAAGCCAACCCTGCCCATGTGACTCCCGGACAGTTGTTCGTCGCGGTCCGGCGACCGTCAGCCGCGCGTACGGACTGCTGCCACGAAGTCCGGATGCGCGTTCGCGACCACTTCCGTCGGCTCGCCGATCGGGTCGAAGTAGATCACCGTCTTCGCCCAGATGTACGCCGGTATCGCCCCCACCGACGCCGGGTCGGCGAAACCGGATATCGCGACTGCGCTCCCGTGGTGGATCGTGCACACGGATACCCCCGCACCGCGGCGACCTTGTATCTCCGATACGTTTGCCGAGGTCAGTCGGAATCTAGCGGTCGAGCGGAAGGGAGGCGCGTACCGGATGGCGGACACTCTCACCGAACTGCTTGCTATTGCGCGGGCTGCGGTGGCTGAGGGGAGCGGGTTGCTTGGCACGGCTGAGCGTGGGGTCGTGCATGCGAAGTCGGATCGCGACTTTGTTACCGATCTCGATCGGCGGATCGAAGAGCACATCCGGGGGTTTCTGGAGCGGGAGACGCCTGATTGCGATTTCCTTGGTGAGGAGTCGGAGGATCAGCCCGACGATCCTGCGGCCGGTCTGGTGTGGACGTTGGACCCCATCGACGGGACCTCGAATTTCATTCACGGACTTCCGCTTTGCGCCGTATCACTCGCGTTGCTGCGTGACAGTGTTCCGGTCATCGGGGTCATCGCAGCGCCGTTCCTCGACCTCGAGTACTTCGCCGCCGCCGGCAGTGACGCCTTCTGTAACGATCGACCTATCCATGCCAGCAGAAACGAAAAGCTGAGCACCGCAATAGTTTCAATCGGCGATTACGCGACCGGTACCTGTGCCGAATCGAACAACAAACGCCGCCTTGCCATTACGGCCGCGCTGGCGGCCAATGTGGAGCGAGTACGCATGTTCGGCTCGGCCGCACTGGACCTGGTCTGGGTAGCCGACGGCCGCACCGACGCATGCATCAGCCTGTCCAACAAACCGTGGGACACCGCGGCCGGAGTAGCCATCGCACGCGAAAGCGGTGCAGTGGTGGTCGACCTGGCCCGCAACCCCCACCACCTGAACTCCACGAGCACGATAGCCATCGGTTCAGCCCTGTCGACCCAGTTGTTGAACCTGATTACCCCTCGCTGATCTCGCCTTCGACGTACCCAAGCGAACAGTTCCGGTCGCTGTCGATTTCCATGGCTCCATGTCTCGGGGTCGGTTACCTACACCGGTCGAAAACCATGGACAGTACGAGGCCGATTGCCGCGCCGAGGAATTGCGCCAGGATGAAACCTGGCACCGATCCTGCGGCTATGCCGGTGTAGGTGTCGGAGAGGGAGCGGGCGATGGTGACGGCGGGGTTGGCGAAGGAGGTTGAGCTGGTGAACCATTGGGCCGCAGCGATGTAGGCGCCGGTGGCCATGGCGGCGGTTCCGATGTGACGGGTGCAGGGCGGTGCGGATACCACCAGTATCAACCCTGCCGTCGCTACCATCTCACCGATGAAGAACCCTGCGGCCGAGCGGGCCTCGGATGCCTGTTGGACCGGTGGCATACCGAACATCACGTTGGCCAGCACGACGCCCGCGACTCCTCCGACGATCTGCGCGTTCAGATAGCCCGCCAGTTCGGTGGCCGAGAGACCGGTGCCCGCCCACCGGCCCCGGAGCCAATCGACCACCGACACAACCGGGTTGAGGTGCGCACCCGAGTGCGGGCCGAACACGATGATCAGCACGGACAACCCGAGTGCCGTCGCCGCCGAGTTCACGAACAACCGCGCGCCCGGCTCCTGGAACAGTCGCTGCGCCGCGATTCCGGAACCGACGATGGCGGTCACCAGCATCGCGGTGCCGACGAACTCCGCCAGCATCCGCTGGGCGACAACGGTTTTCGTGGCGACGGGCGTGACAGCGGGGGACACCACGGCTCAGTACTTCGCCATCAGGTAGATACCGACGATGATCATGGCGCATGCGGCCAACCGCCGTCCGGTCACCCGATGGCGCGGGAAACCCATCACGCCGAAGTGGTCGATCAAGAGAGCCGCGAACATCTGCCCGGCGATGATCAGCGCGTTGAACGTGCTCACGCCGACGTCGGAGGCCACGGCGATCATCGCGAGAATCGCTGCGCCGCCGAGCAATCCGCCGAACGGCGCCCACCACGGCAAGGCCCGGACATCGGCCCGCGTCGGCCACGGCCACTGCTTGGTGACCATGCGCGCCACCAGTATGAAGACCAGGAACCCGGTGAAGGCCACCGCGTAGGAGATCACACCGCACAGCCACACGTTCTTCAGGGAGAGCTTCAACGAGTTCTGGCAACCGGCCTCCACCGACCGCAGTGCGCCGCCGACCAGAATGAAGACGACCACGAGGGTCAAGGCGTTGCGCGACAGCGGCTTTCGCGGAGGCTCGAGGGTCGTCGTGGTCATGACCGTGCCTCCTGGGTATCGGACATCAGGTAGATCGCCGCGGTGATGAGACCGCACGCTATGAAGCGCGGAACGGTGGCACTGTGCTGCTCGAACCCCATGAGCCCGAAGTGGTCCATGATCAGCGCGACCACCATCTCGCCGACGATCACGAGCGCGCTGAACGTCGCCACACCCACGTAGCGGGCGACCGCGATCATGCCGAGTACGGCCGCGCCGCCGATCAATCCACCGAAGGGCGCCCACCACGGCATGGCGCGGAGGTCGTCGAGCGTCGGCCACGGCGATTTGGTCGATACCGCCAGGAAAATCGAAAAGCCGGTCAGCGCAACGGCATACGAGATCACCGCGCACAGCCACATATTCTTCATGTGGTTCATCAGAGTGTTCTGACAACCGGCCTCCACCGACCGCAGGCCTCCCCCGACAAGGATGAACAGGTAGACCAACCCGATCGCGATCGGAATCGTACTCACCATGGGACCGCCCTTGTCGCAGCTGCGAAATAACCGCGGCCGCAGCCCGATTCGACCGGAACGGACGTTCAACGCGACCATACGGTAAGTGACCTAAGTAATGTACCGTTACTTAGCGGCATGATCAACCCGGCTCGGCATGCGCAGACACGCCGTCGACTGCGCAAGAACGGTCAAGCGGCACCCGCCCCGCACGGGCCACACTGAATCCGTGACCACCGGACGTGACCGCCTCCGCGAACTCCTCGACGTCGTGCTCGACGACGACAACGCCACGCTGGGCGCGATGGCCGAGGATGCCTACGCCTCGCCCTACCACTTCTCGCGCCAGTTCTCCCGGGGCACCGGCGAGTCACCGGTCGCCCTCAAGCGCCGCGTGCTCCTGGAGCGGGCGGCGTGGCAACTGGGCACCGGCGTCTCCGTCACCGATGTGGCGTTCGCGGCCGGATACGACTCGGTGGAGGGGTTCAGCCGGGCATTCAGCCGCGCGTTCGGCCATCCGCCCAGCGCGACCCGCACCGAAGAGAAGCAGCGCTGGCTGCCCGCGGTGAACGGCATCCATTTCCATCCGCCGATGTCGTTGTGGGTGGCCAGCGAACCGAAAGGCCGACACGATATGGACCCGACATCCCTACTGCTGCACCACGACCTGGACGACACCCGCGAATTGCTGAAGCTGGCAACGAGTCTCAGCGACGGACAGTACCGCCGCAGGCGCAGCGACTACGCGACCCTCGACTGGGACGGCCCGGACGATTCCATCGCGACGGTGCTGGACCTGCTCATCTGGAGCAAGGAGGTATGGCTGGCCGCGATCGACGGAGACGATGAGCCGCAACGCCATCCGAACGATCTTCCGACCCTGATGCATCGCCTGGAGGAAGTCGGCCCGCACTGGCTGGACACCGTCCGGGAGATCGACCGCCGCGGCGGCTGGGGCGACACCCTGATCGACGCGCTGTGCGACCCGCCGGAGAGCTTCGTTATCGGCAGCGTCATCGCGCACGTCCTCACATTCTCCGCACATCGGCGGCTGCTCGCCCGCCAGTGGCTGCGGTCCGAAATCCCCGACGACACCACGGAAATCGACCAGGGCGACCCGATCATCTGGCTGCAGAAACGAGGCTGACCATGGCCCGGACCATCTACTACACCGCCACCAGCCTCGACGGCTTCATCGCGACCTCGGACCATTCCCTGGACTGGCTGCTGTCGCGCACGGCGGACGAGGACGGCCCGATGGGCTACAACCCCTTCATCGCCGATATCGGCGCAATCTGCATGGGCGCCAGCACTTATCGGTCGGTCGGCGGCTGACTCCCGGGAGAAACAGCCGCCGCTCGGCTACATCTGCGGCAGCCGATCCCCCTGCACCAGTTCCATGTCGAGATCGATCTTCACGGTGGTGCCGACTGCGGCGACTCCCGCCCGGACCACGGCGTTGTAGTCGATGGCGAAATCATCGCGGCGAAGCAGGGTTTCGGCGTGGAAGGCCGCCCGCACGCCGCCCCACGGATCCGGCCCGTAGCCGCCGTAGGTGAGCGTGAGGTCTACCGGGCGGCGCTGCCCGTGCAGCTCCAATTCCCCGGCCATCACCCAGGTCTCGACGCCGGTGCGGCGCAGGTCCGTGCTGGTGAATCCGATGATCGGGTACCGCTCGACGTCCAGGAACTCCGCCGAACGCAGATGCTCGTCGCGCATCCCGACGCCGGTGTCGATGCTGGCGGCCTTGATCTCGGCGTAACCCGTTGTCAGTTCGAAGTTCTCGGCCACATCCAGCCGCCCGCCGACATCGGCGAACCGGGACTTGATGCTCGCGATGCCGAGATGCCGCGCGGTGGCGACGACCGTGGAATGCACCGGATCGATGGTCCACGGCCCCGCCGGGGGCAGCTCGACCGCGGCCGACTCCGGTTCCAGCCGAACCTCCCCGAGCGCGCCGGTCCCGGTCGACGAGACCCGGGCGACCTGTGCGACCGGCTTGTGCCCGGGCGCGGTGACGACCGCGGTGTGCATCCCCGGCGGCAACGCCTCCGTCGCCGCCGCCCCGGACTCGTCGGCCACGGCGCGCGCGAGCTGGCGGCCCTCGAGGCTTGTCACCGTGAGCACCGCCGCGGGCACGGGCCAGCCGTCCGCGTTGCGAATCTGCGCCGTCAGCCCACTCATGCCGTCACCTCTCCGCTCGCGACCCGATGCTCCGGGATGCCACTCGTTCGCTTGTCCACGGCCGCCACGCTCGTCCGCCGGGCCAGTACGACCGCCTGCCCACTCATGACCGGTCCACCTGTTCGTCGACGTCGTAGCCAAGCCGCATGTCGTGGTCGGTCTCGCCGCCCGCGACGCTGACCCGGCCGGTCACCGGCGGATAGCCGCGGGCGACGATCGTGTAGTCGCCCTCGGACAGATCCTGGACCACGTAGCGGCCGTCCTCGTCGGTGCGGACGGTCTCGACGGTGGAGCCGGCCTGGTCGAGCACCGTGACCTGGGCGTCGGGCACCGGTCGGCCGTCGGCCCGGACCGACCCGCTCAGCACCGCCATCGAGGCGAGTTCGACATCGAAACGCAGTCGCCCGCTGTCGGGCACGGTCAGCGTGGTCGCCGTGGGACGCATATGCGCGGCCACCGCCACGAGCGTGTAGGTCCCCGCCACCACGCCGTGGCAGACGTAGGCCCCGTCACCCGCGGTGACGGCCGAGCCCACCACCTCACCGCGCGGATCGGTCACGGTGACCGTGGCCCCGGCCACCGGCTCCCCGCGCCCGGCCGAGCGCACCAGGCCGGACAGTTCGCCGGAACCCCGCAGGGTCAGGTCGACCTGTTGCGTACCGCTGCCGACGGTGACGTTCACCGCCGTCGGCTGATGCCCGCTCGCGGACACGATCAGCACGTAGCTGCCGGGCGTGGGCGGCTCGAGGGCGAAGACGCCGCCGCCGTCCCCGGTAGCCCGCGAAACCTGGTGTCCGCGTTGATCGATCAAAGTCAACGCCGCACCGGGCACCGGGCTGCCGTCCTCGCGTCGGATGCGCCCGCCGATCGCGCGGCCGCCCGTCGAGGCGACCACCGGACTCGCCGTCATCGCCGACACCCGCTGTGCCGCATGGCCGTTGACCGCCGCATGTCTGCCTCCTGTCGTTGCGAGGACCGGTTCGGGCTCGGAGATCACCTGTGCGGCGCCCTCCCAGACCTGGTCCTCGGCCCACTCTGCCTCCGCCCGCGCCGACACCGCCCGGTGCGACACGATCCGAGGCGACTCGGTCGCATCCGCCACCGCGGCGTCCGGCTCCGGCTGTGCCTGGGGCGCCGGGCCTTCTTGCAGCGGAATCTCTTTCATGAACATCAGCACGATGCAGGCCAGCAGCGCCACGCCCGCGGCGGCGAAGAACACGCCGTGCATCGAGTTCGTGAAGCCGATCAGGATCGGCTCCCGCACCTGATCCGGCAGCGCCGCGATACCCGCGGTGTCGGACTGCAGCTGGCTCAGTTTGTCGGTGTCGAACCCCGCGGGCAGGCGTCCGCCGAACGCGTCGACGATCTTGTTCGGCAGCAGGTTGAACAGGATCGTCAGAAACACCGCAACCCCCAGCGTGCCGCCCACCTGCCGGAAGAACGTCGCCGACGCCGTCGACACGCCCATATCCGTACGGGGACCGGCATTCTGGGCCGCGATGATCAGCGTCTGCATGCAGCAGCCCAGGCCGAGACCGATGATGCCGCCGAAGGCCAGCGGCTGCCACAGCACGCTGTCGAAATGCACCTGCGCATACAGCAGCGCGCCGACGGTGATGACGAACGTGCCGATGACGGGCAGGATCTTGTAGTGCCCGGTGCGCTTGGTGACCTGACCGGCGATCAGCGATCCGATCATGATGCCCGCCACCAGGGGCAGCATCAGTAGACCGGCCTCGGTCGGCGAATATCCGCGCACCACTTGGAAGTACAGCGGCACCATGGAGATCGCGCCGAACATCGCGATGCCGACGATGAATCCGCCGATGATGGTCACGGTGAAGGTGGAATTCTTGAACAGCCGCAGCGGAATCAGCGCCGAGTCCTTCATCAGGTACTCGATGACGAGGAACAGCGCCAGGCCGACCGCGCCGATGCCGTAGCAGACCAGCGCCTTGGTCGAGTCCCAGCCCCAGCTGCGGCCCTGTTCGGCCACGATCAGCAGGGGCACCACGCAGATCGCGAGCGCCACCGCCCCGAACCAGTCGACGCGGAGCCGCTGCCGCTGGTGCGGAACATTGAGCACCTTGGCGACCACCGCGAGCGCGATGACGCCGACCGGCACGTTCACCAGGAACACCCAGCGCCAGCCCTCCAGGCCCCACAGGTGTTCGTAGTCGGAGAACAGGCCGCCCAGCACCGGCCCCAGCACGGTAGACGTGCCGAACACCATCATGAAGTAGCCCTGGTACTTCACCCGTTCACGCGGCGGCACGATGTCACCGATAATGGTGAACGCCAACGACATCAGGCCACCGGCGCCCAGACCCTGGAACGCGCGGAAGCCCGCCAGCATGTACATCGAGGTCGCGAACGTGCACGCCGCCGACCCGATGACGAACAGCGCGATCGCGAGGAGATAGAACGGCTTGCGGCCGTAGATGTCGGCCAGCTTGCCGTACAGCGGGGTGCTGATCGTGGCCGTGATGAGGTATGCCGTCGTGGCCCAGGCCTGCTGATCGAATCCGTTCAGGCTGTTGGCGATCCGCACGATCGCCACGCTCACGATGTTCTGGTCGAGCGCGGCCAGGAACATGCCGAGCAGCAGGCCGGACAGAATGGTCATGATCTGCCGGTGCGACAGTCTCTGACCGGCACCCGCAGCCAGGTCCGGCTGCGCCGCCGGGGCCTGGGTGGTCGTAGTCGTCATTTATCCGCTCTATTCGAATCGGCTGGGACAGTGGTCTTTTCGATACCCGCGACGAGGCGCTCCACGAGATCGGTCAGCGTTGCCCGGTCCTGCTCGGGCCAGTCGGTGATCAGCTCGGCGATCCAGCGGTTGCGGATCCGGCGGTTCTCCTCGAACACCCGCACCCCCTCCGCGGTGGGCACCAGGACGCAGGCGCGGCCGTCGACCGGATCGGCCCGCCGCTCCACCAGACCGTGCGAGACCAGGCTGCGCGTCTGCCGGCTGATGGTGGAGGTCTCGGCGTGCAGCAACTCGGCGAGCTTCCCGGTCCGCTGCGGACCGTCGTGGACCAGGCAGAACAGCACGGCGTAGGCCAGCCGCTCCAGCCCGTCCGGACCGTGCTTGGCCAGCTGTGATCTAGTTCTGCCGATCGCCCGCATGAGCCGGACCAGCTGGGCGCCGAGTTGGTCGGCGACGTCGAGTTCGGCTGTCGTGGCACCGCGATCACGGGCGGCAACGACCATGATCAGATTCCTTCTCCCCGCAGCGCATTTGTTTAGCGCTTACAACTAGTTGCTGAGGCCAACTATACAGACCGGAGGCGGTTCCTCCGCAATCAAATTTCGTTCGTCCGCTTTGTCCGAAATCGCCCCCGACCAGTGCGAATCCGCCCAGGTCGGACAGCCCCTTCCGTGCCCGCACGACCCCGACCAGCACCCAGCTGTGGGCAGGAACACATCCGCCGGTCGCACAACCCCGGGCCTGCGAGACCTTCGCGCACCTCCCCCATGTTCACGCACGCCTTCCAGCAACTGTAGGCGGTGCGGGAACGTCCACGGGGTGCGAGAACGAGCGCAGTGCATCCCCTCAGGCGGTGCGTCGGCGATGCTCCGCCACATGGACTCGCGTCGAGCACTTCGTCGAGCAGAAGCGCCGACGCCCGTTGCGGGAGGTGTCGATGAAGACGACGCGGCACCCCTCCCGGGCGCACCGGCCGATACGACCGGCATCCTCACAGAACAGCGTGGCGAGCCCGGCGGCGGTGTAGGCCTTGACGCGCTCATCCATCGGGTCGTGCTCCCCGGCGTAATGCAGATGGGGCGGGCGGCCGTCGTGAGTGGAAATGTATGGGCGGCTGGTGGTTTCGGCCAGCAGGCCATTGAGACGGTCGACGGTCGGATCCGTGAACACCTCGTCGAGGCGGGCGATCCAGCGCCGCAGACCGGCGGCCTGGCGCGCGTTCAGCGTGGTGACGGGGCGGTAGCCGAACTCGTCGAGCAGGCGGACGAGATCCGCGCCCGCGTCCGCGTTGACGAGCAGGGCGCCGAGTTCCGCCGCCGCCCCTCCGTAAGGGTTGAACTGCACTAGATTATTACACCACGCTGAGAGCATGAGTGAGTGCAGCAGGCGGAATAACAGGCACCGCGTCATCGATGGGCGGGGCGGCGCCGAGCGGCGACGGGGCCCGGCCCGCAACACCACCTGCCCGTCCTGCGCCTGGCCGTCACCTGCCCTGATCTCGTCGCACGGGTCGGTGCGCTATCTGCGCTGCGTGTGCGGGCGCTGGCTGGTCGTCGAGGGAGGCGCCGTGGTGGCGGCGGCGGGGTCCAGTCAGTTCACGGAACCGACGACCGGACCGGCCGATGCGGCGACACTGCGGGCCAGTGGAAGCTGAGTGGATCTTGTCCACCGGTCCGGACGCTCCGCATGATGAGGCGATGACCGCTCACCTCTCGGCAGCCGAAGGGCACCGCGTTCCTCGCCGGTACCGACGAGGCGCTGGAGCGGCTGTGTCCGCCCGCCGCGGGGTGGTACGCCGGATTCGATCCGTGGCAGACCTGCTACGACACGTCCCTGCGATTGGCAAGCGACGCCAGGCGGTCGTCCACAGGGATTGACGCCATCCACCGGCACGACCTGGCGTTGGCGGACAGGTTGCGCACCGGACTGGGCTTGCCGCAGGGCAACTCGGCGATCGTCTCGATCGAGGTCACGTCGGAGAAATTGCAACAGCTCGAAGCGGCGCGCGTCGTCGGGTCCGTGCGCGCCGGTCGCCTGCGGCTGAGTTGCCACCTCTACAACGCCGCGGCCGATATCGACCGAGCCCTCACGGTGCTGGGAAGTTAGCGGCACGGTTGCTCGCCGATCCGCCTACAATCTCCGGGACCGACTCGAAAGGGATCCGCAGATGCAAGCGGTCATCACGGAAGTCGCCGTAGAAGGCAAGCGACTCATCGACGAGGCGTGGCTGGGCAGGATCACCCGCGATCAGGCAGTGCACCGGTTCGTGCAGGTCGGCGACGGCATGGTGGAATTCGATACCGCCGCCGACATCGTCGACGACGGCTTGGCCTGGCTCGACGCCCACTCCACCCGGCTCCGGCTGGTGCGCTGGTGCTCGGTGCTGGAACTGCCGGTCTTCGGCGGCCTCGCGCTGATCGGCGTCATCACGGGCGACTACCTGGCCGCCGGAATCGCCGTCACCCTGCTGGTCGCCCTGCAATACCTACACCGCCGCTTCGCACCGCATCCGCCCCCCGTTCCGCGCCGCCCCCGCGCCCGCCGCTGAAGCTCGCAGCAGCGGCCGAGACGTCGGTCAGTGCTTTTCGCGCGATACCACATAGATGGTATGCGCGTACCATGAAAATCCTGGGCTACGGGACAGGAGGATGCGGTGCCGCGGTTGGTCGATCACGAGCAGCGACGCCAGGAGATCACCGGTGCGATGCGGCGCGTCATCGCGCGGGGCGGGTTGGAGGCGGCCACTTTTCAGTCGGTCGCCGCCGAGGCCGGCGTCTCGGTGCGGCTGGTGCAGTACTACTTCGGTAACAAGGAGGAGCTGATCCGGGCGACGTTCCGGGCGGTGATCGACGATGCCGCAACGCAATTCATGCGGCGGGTCGAGGAACTGGGTGCTAACGCGGGACCACGCGACACGCTCCGCACGATCCTGCTGGGGCTGCTACCGCTGGACGAGGTGCGGCGGGAGAACACGATCGTGCTCGCGGCATTCCATGCCGCCGCACTGACGGGGTCCGAGGTATCCAACGACCAAATACTCGGCCCGCCAAATCTTTTGGTCACCGTGATCGCCGATCAGGTCCGGAAGGCGGGAGCGCCCGCAGGCACGATCGAACGCGATGCCGAACTCATCGCCGTCAGTATCTCCGGGCTCACGCAGGGGCTGGTATCGGACATGCCGGTCGATCCGGAAACCTTCGTCGATCACCTGCTCGACCGGACCCTGGGTCCGTCGCACCCGCTGAATACCATGGCGCCATGACCACTGCCCAGCGTCTGCATATCGTCCCGTCCCGGTTCGCGGTGGAGCACCTGCCCAACGCCACCTTTCCCGAGGACGACGAGTGGATCGCGCTCGTGCGGGCGCCCGAGGGGCTGACCATGGTCCGGGAGGCGCCGCCGTGGGAACAGGGCGAGGTGTGGATCGGCTTCTACGCCGGAGCCACCGCGCACGGACTCGATACTCCGGGCATGCTGGCCGCCCTGGTGAGCCCGCTGGCCGAGGCGGGAGTGCCGGTCTTCGTGGCCTCTACCTACCACGCCGACCTGGTCCTCGTTCCGGAGCAACGACGCGAAGACGCTGCGACGGCGTTGCAGGAGTCCGGTCACAGCATCACCGAGTAGGCGATACAGCACAATGGGTCCGTCCAGGCGTCCATGGGTCCGCAGATGACGCGGCCTATCCCGAAGCCACGGAAACCGCGGTGCAACTCGGCCCGTCATGCGGCCACCCGCGCCTGCTCCAGCTCGAGCAGCCGCTGCTTACGGTCCACTCCCCCGGCATATCCGGTGAGCGACCCGTCGGCGCCGATCACGCGATGGCACGGCCGCACGATCAGCAGCGGATTCGCCCCGATCGCCGTGCCGACCGCGCGCACTGCCGCCCGCGACGCCCCGATCCGGGCGGCGATCTCGCCGTAGGTCACGGTGCTGCCGTACGGGATCTGCTCCAGCTCCTTCCACACCCGATGCTGGAATTCGCTTCCCGCACCGCCGAATTCGAGGTCGAACCCGGTCCGCTTGCCGTCGAAGTAGTCCCGCAGCTGTGCCGCCACCGCTGCGAACGCGGCCGGAGCGGCGATCCAATCACTCTGCACCGCAAAGTTTTTACCGCCCTCGATGGACAGTGCGGTGATCACCACGCCGTCGCCCGACGGTTCCCCGGCCAGCAGCAGCTCGCCGAGCGGGCTGTCGATCGTCGTGTACACGGTCATCGAAGTTCCTTTCGCCTGTCTCGTTCTGTTGCACTACCCAATCTGCCGCAGCGACACAGGCGATACCAGCGGAAATCAGACACGTCGTTCCGGGGGCGCTACAGGGCGTTCTGCCCATCCTCCTGACCGGGCGCGAAGGGCCATTCCTCGAACCACACACAGCGCCCCGCCGCATCGAACCGCAGCACCCACAGGTCACGCCAGCGAGACGGATCGCCGCGGGCGTATTCGACCTCCACCCGCACGACCGCGGTGTCCCCGTCCACCGCCACGATCCAATACGCCATGGTGAACGGTTCATCCGGCCCGTCGCGGCCCTGCTCCCAGAACTCCGCCAGCGCCGCCGCATCCGTGATCGGCCGCGCCCACGGCGACACCAGGTACCCGGCGTCGGGCGCGAACAGCTCGCCGAGCCGCTCGGTCCCCCGCGTCCTCCAGGCCCGCTCGTACCCCTCCACCCACGTCTCGACAGCCGTACGGTCCATGCCCCGAACCTACAGCGGACGCCGCGCGATATCGCTCGAGCGGCGAGCCGGTCGCCCGAATCAGGCGCGCTGCAGCTCCGGCGCCCGGCGCACCGGCTTCAGCGTCTTGTCCAGGCTGGTTCGCAGGGTCGTGGCCGAGTCGAGCAGATAGTTCTGGCGAACCTTCCACGGGTGCCGGTGGCCCTGCCGGGGGAAGTCGCCGATCGACCGCTGGATATAACCCGAGGCGAGGTCCAGCAGCGGCGTCTCGTCCAGCTGCCCCTGGGGCTCCGGCACCACGGCCCGATAGCCGCGCCGGTCCATGTGCGCCAGCACTTTACAGACCAGCCGCGAGGTGAGGTCGGCGCGCAGCGTCCAGGACGCGTTGGTGTAGCCGATGCACACGGCGAAGTTGGGCACGCCGGTGAGCATGGCCCCCTGCCAGACGAACTGGTCGGCGAGATTCACCGGCGCACTGTCGACGGTCAGCGAAAGCCCGCCGAAGGCAAGCAGTTTCAGGCCAGTCGCCGAGATCACGACATCCGCCTCGAGCACGCGGCCCGACTGCAGCCGGATCCCCTCGGGCGCAAAGGTTTCGATGTGATCGGTGACCACCTCGGCCTTGCCCTTCTTCATCGCCTTGAAGAAGTCGGCATCCGGCACGGCGCACAACCGCTGGTCCCACGGGTCGTAACTGGGCGTGAAATGCTCGGCGACCAGCTCCCTGTCCTTCAGGATGCGGGTGGACAGATCGGTGAGCAGCTTGCGCGCCGCCTCCGGCCGCCGTCGGCAGTACTGGTAGAAGCCCACATTGAACAGGATGTTCTTGGTCCGGATCACCCGGTGCGCCAGCTTCGGCGGCAGCACCTCGCGGATGCGGTCGGCGTATTTGTCCCGGCCGGGCACCGCGGAGATCCAGGTCGGCGAGCGCTGCAGCATGGTGACCAGCTCGGCCTGGTCGGCCATGGCGGGCACCAGCGTGACGGCCGTCGCCCCGCTGCCGATCACGACCACCCGCTTTCCGGCGTAGTCCAGATCCTCGGGCCAGAACTGCGGGTGCACCAGCTGTCCCGAGAACGATTCGACGCCCGGGAACTGCGGTGCGTGGCCCTGCTCGTAGTTGTAATAGCCCGCGCAGCAGTACAGGAACCCGCAGGTCAGACTGTGCCGCTCGCCGCCCTGCTCGACGGTGAGTGTCCACCGGGAGTCGTCGCTGGACCAGGCCGCCGCAATCACCTTGGCGCCGTAGCGGATTCGCTGCTCGATCCCGTTCTCAGCCGCGGTCTCCCGGATGTAGCGCAGGATCGACGGACCGTCGGCGATCGACTTGGCATCACGCCACGGCTTGAACGGATAGCCGAGGGTGAACATGTCCGAGTCGGAGCGCACGCCGGGGTACCGGAACAGGTCCCAGGTGCCGCCCATAGACTCGCGCGCCTCGAGGATCGCGTAGCCGCGGCCGGGATGTTCGGTCTGCAGCCGGTAGGCGGCGCCGATTCCGGACAGGCCCGCACCCACGATCACGACATCGAGATGTTCCATGCCTCCAGTCTGCGGGGCGAGGGCCCCGGCTCCTTAGACTTCGCGCGACAACTATTTGATTCTGAACGACATGTCGGTGATACGGTCCGCGGGCCTGCGCGGCTTCCGCGCCACGGTGGCCGAGCTGGGCGGCGACGCCGAGGAGTTTGCCGCCGCGGCCGGGCTGCCGATCGCCGCACTCGACGCCGACGATCTGCTGGTGCCCGACCAGGCGATGGCGATGGTGCTGGAACTCGCGGCCGACCGGCTGCACTGCCCCGATCTCGGGCTGCGCATCGCCACCCGGCAGGATCTGGGCATGCTCGGCCCGCTCGCGCTGGCCATCCGCAGTTCCCCCACCCTGGCCGACGCGCTGGAGTGCACCTCCCGCTACCTGTTCGTGCACGCCCGGTCCCTGCGACTCACGCTGGAACCCGACCCCTACGGCGACCGCGGGGTGACGGCGCTGCACTACGGCGTGCGACCCGGGCTGCCGATCACGATCCAGGGCACCGATCTCGGGCTGGGATTCCTGCACCAGGCGCTGCGGCGGTTGGTGGACGGGCCGTACGGACTGCGCAGCATCGAACTGCCGTATCGGCCTCCGGCCGCGCGGGCGGTGTACGAAGAATTCTTCGGCGCCCCGGTGCGATTCGACCGACCCGCCGCGATGCTGCGGGTGCCCGGCAGCCTGACCGCGCGGACGGTGGCGGGCAGCGACGAGACCTTGCGCAGGTTGGCGCTGGCCTTCCTCGCCGAACAGTCCGCCGACTCCGGCGCCCGTTACGAGCCGAAGGTACGGGCCGCGGTACGACAGCTGCTCGGCACGACAGCACCCGAAATAACCTCTGTGGCAAGGCTTCTCACCGTTCATCCGCGCACGCTGCAGCGTCGCCTGGCGGCCGAGAACACCTCCTTCGCGGCCATCCTCGACGATGTGCGCCGCACCGAGGCCCGCCGCTATCTCACCACCACCGACCTCCCCATGAGCCAAATCGCCTCTCTCCTGGGCCTTTCCGAACAAGCCACCTTCACCCGAACCTGCCACCGGTGGTTCCGCACCACGCCCACCGCGCTGCGCCGCAAACATGAAGCAGAGCACAGGGATTGACGCAATGCCGTTGCCGTGCGCACGGCGAAGGATTCCTTCATACGTTCCCGGCACCATCGGCCCGCACTCTGACCAATCCGGCGCCGGCAAGGTCGAGGTCGGCGCGCCGGGCCATTACGCGGCCTGCCACACCCGTCGCCCGGCCTCCGGAAGCAGTTCGGCCACGGCGGCCGGAGCGGTCAGCGGGGACAGGTGGGTGGTCCAGCAGCTCGAGCACGGGTTCGCGCACCGCGGCGACGATGCGCGGCAGGTACGGACCGCTCCGGACGGTACCGGTGAGATCCGGCACCTCCGCGCGGAAGCCCTTGCCGTCCAATGCTTGCGCGACGCCGCGCCAGATCATCGGCCCGACCATCGGACTGTGCACGAGCACGAACACATCGGAGGCCTGCACCGCGCCCGCATCGATCATGTGGGCACGATAGTTCAGGTCGGGGCCCAGCGGTTGGCTGTCAGCCGAAATCCCGGTAGCTCGGACAGCGCGAGCGTGGATTCGTAGATGCGCTCGTAGCCGGTGTGCGTGATCCGCCACTGCCCGTTGTCTTTTCGGTACAGATCTCGGTAGTAGGCGGCGCCGCGGATCTGGACGCCGTGCTCCGGCACGATCACCGTATCCTCCAGACACCAACTGCCGGTGGCGGTTTCGCCGACGACCTCGACGACCGGATGAGTGCACACGTGCACCGTGATGATATTGCCGCTCAGCGCCGTCCGCATGAACTCCACGATCGCGGCGCCGCTGGCGAACCGCAGCGGCTGGCCGCCCGACGGGGAGCCGTAGTCGCCGGTGGCGTCCTCGGCCAGCGTCGCGGCGAACTCGTCCCACTGTTTGAGGTCCAGCGACCGCAGATAGCGATACTTCAGCGCACGAATCTCCTCCAGCGCAACCAGATCCATTCGCGGCCACCTTCTTCCTTCACCCGCGACCAACAATAGAACAGGTTCTCATTTTGCGGTGCGGATTTCGGCGACGACCGGTCACATGTGCGTGCCGCCGTCGATGCGGACCTCGGTACCGGTGATGAACGCGCCGTCGTCCGAGGCCAGCATGGCCACCACGCCCGCGACCGTATCGGGCGACGCGAAGCCCTGGCCGATGGCGGGCATCAGCTTCATGAACAGGCTCATATCGGCGTCGTCGGGGATGCTGGGGCCACGGCCGTCTGTCATTCGCTGGATATCGAGCCGGGCGCCACCGCGACCGCGCGCAGGCCCTGCTTGGCGTACTCCGCCGCCAGCGCGTGGGTCATGGACATGATGCCGCCCTTGGAGGCGGCGTAGGCCGACATGTACGGGTGGGCGAAGAACGTCGACGTCGATGCGAAATTCACGATCACCCCGCGGCCCGACTCGAGCAGTGCGGGCAACGATTGGCAAATCATGAGGAAGATGCCTGTGAGGTTCGTGGTGATGATCCGGTTCCAGTCGGCGAGCGGCATCTCGTGGGTGTGGGCTGACCGCAGGATCCCGGCGGCGTTCACCAGCGCGTCCAGACCGCCCAGGGTTTCGACGGCCTTGGTAACCCCCGCCTGGACGGACGTCTCGTCGGAAATGTCGATGCGGAGCGTGGTGAGCCGGTCGGCGGTGCCGTGCTCGGCAGCCC
Organism: Nocardia thraciensis; assembly: GCF_054782435.1. NCBI lineage: Bacteria > Bacillati > Actinomycetota > Actinomycetes > Mycobacteriales > Nocardiaceae > Nocardia > Nocardia thraciensis. Next base: position 6,764 of record NZ_BAAGSM010000021.1, on the reverse strand, counting down.
GCTTCGCGGTCTCGGCCAGTCCGGCGTTGTTGACATCGGCGCCGACGACGGTGCCGCCCTCGGACAGGATGCGATGCGCGCTCCTTACTCCCGGCATGCGGCGAGTCTCCTTACTCCCGGCATGCGGCGACCCCCTGTTCCCGATGTGCGGCGACAGCCTCATCCCCGGCGCGCGACGACTCCCTCATCCCGGCGCGCGACGACTCCCTCATCCCGGCGCGCGACGACTCCCTCATCCCGGCGCGTGGCGACTCCCTCATCCCGGCGCGCGCGACGACTCCCTCATCCCGGAGCGTGGCGACTCCCTCATCCCGGCGCGTGGTGACGGCCTTATTCCCGGCGTGCTTTTGGCCGGGATCAGCTGACTGTGGTGGACTTCTTGCCGCCCTTCTTGGTGTTCGATTTGCCTGTGGGCGTTTTCTTTTCGGACTTTGTGGGGAGCTTGCCGTTGGGGGAGACCGCGGCGATGGATTGTTCCCTGCCGTTCTTGGGGGCGACGGCGCTGACCAGTAGGCCCGTGTCGTCGGCGTCTACGCGGACGGTGTCGCCGGGGGTCAGGCCGCCGCCAAGGACCAGCTTGGAGACGCGGTTCTCCAGTTCCTTCTGGACCGTGCGCTTGAGTGGGCGGGCGCCGAACTCGGGCTGATAGCCGTTGTCCGCCAGCCAGTCTCGGGCCGCGTCGGAGACGTCCAGCTCCATGTCCTGGGCGCGCAGCCGGCGCCGCGGGCCGTCGAGGACCAGATCGACGATGTGCCGCAACTGGTCCCGGTCCAAACGGTGGAAGACGATGGTCTCGTCGATGCGGTTGAGGAACTCCGGCCGGAAGTGCTGCCGCAGCCGCTCCACCAGCTTGGGCTCGATCGAATCCACGTCGCCCGCAGGCGCTTTCAGGATCAGGTCGGAGCCGATATTGCTGGTCATGATCACGATGGTGTTCTTGAAATCGACGGTGCGGCCCTTGGAGTCGGTGACCCGGCCGTCGTCCAGCAGCTGCAGCAGCACGTTGAACACATCGGGATGCGCCTTCTCCACCTCGTCGAACAGGATCACCGAATACGGCTGGCGCCGCACCTTGTCGGTGAGCTGGGCGGCGTCGTCGTAGCCGATGTATCCGGGCGGGGCGCCGACCAGCCGAGACACCGTGTGCTTCTCCTGGAACTCGCTCATATCGAACCGGATCATCCGGTCGTCGTCACCGAATACCGCCTCCGCCAACGCCTTTGCCAGCTCGGTCTTGCCGACACCGGTAGGCCCGAGGAACAGGAACGAGCCGATCGGCCGGTTCGGATCCTTCATCCCGGCGCGGGCGCGGCGCACCGCCTCGGCGACGGCGACGATCGCCTCCTCCTGCCCGACCACCCGCTTGTGCAGCACGTCCTCCAGTTTCAGCAGCCGCTCGCGCTCCTCGACGGTGAGTTCGGAGACCGGGATGCCGGTCTGCTTGGACACCACCTCGGCGACATCATCCAGGGTGACGTGCGGGAGCGCGTCCTCGTCGTTCTCGATGTGGTCGACGCGTTCCTCGGCCGCGGTGATCTGTTCCTTCAGCGAGTCGGCGCGGGCATAGTCCTCGGCGGCGACGGCGGCGTCCTTCTCCCGCTTCAGTCGCGCCAGCTCCTCCTCGGCGTCGCGCAGGTCCGGTCCGGGCATACGGGTGCGCAACCGGACCCGCGCCCCGGCTTGGTCGACCAGATCGATGGCCTTATCGGGCATGAACCGGTCGGTGATGTAGCGGTCGGACAGCTCGGCCGCGGCCACCAGCGCCTCGTCGTCGTAGCGGACCTGGTGGTGCTCCTCGTAGACGTCGGCGAGCCCGCGCAGGATCTCGATGGTGTCGGCGACGGACGGCTCCGGCACCATGACCGGCTGGAACCGGCGCTCCAGCGCGGCGTCCTTCTCGATGTGCTTGCGATACTCATCGATGGTGGTGGCGCCGATGGCATGCAGCTCGCCGCGGGCCAGCGCGGGCTTGAGCAGGTTGCCCGCGTCCATCGAGCCCTCGCCGCCGGACCCCGCGCCGACGATGGTGTGCAGCTCATCGATGAACAGGACCAGCTCGTCGGAGTGCTCGCGCACCTCGTCGAGGATCTTGGTCAGCCGCTCCTCGAACTCTCCGCGGTACTTGCTGCCCGCCACCAGCGAGCCCACGTCCAGCGCGATGACGCGGCGATCGGCGAGGGTGGTGGGCACGTCGCCGTTCACAATGCGCTGCGCCAGGCCCTCCACGATGGCGGTCTTGCCCACGCCGGGATCGCCGATGAGCACCGGATTGTTCTTGCGCCGCCGCGACAGGATCTCCACGGTCTGCTCGATCTCCTCGGCGCGGCCCACCACCGGGTCGACCTTGCCCGCGCGGGCCTCCGCGGTGAGGTCGCGGCCGTATTCGTCCAGCGTAGGGGTGTCGCTGGGCTGCTTCTGCCCCTCGACCTGCGGCAGCTTCGCGCCCGACAGCGCCTGCGCAGCCGGGCTGTCGCTGTTGGAGGCGATGCCGAGCAGGATGTGTTCCGGGCCGATATAGCTGGACCCGGCCTCGGCGGCGCTGCGCTGGGCATTGCGCAGGGCCAGCTTGGCCGCGGGGCTCAGCACCACACCGCCGCCCGTCGTGGTCGCCGTCGCCTGCCCGCTCCCGGCCGCACCGCGCATTTGCGCGCCGACCTGGTCGGGGTCGAGATCCAGCTGAGATATGACGCTACGGGACGGCTCCACCTGGGTCGCCGCGTACAGCAGGTGCTCGGCGGTGATCTCGGCGTTCCCCCAGTCCTGCGCGGCGTCGCGAGCCTTGGCGACCAGGGATTTGGCGTTGTCGCTCAGCAGACGCCCCAGATCGATTCGCTGCACCGGCGGTTGTGAGGTCAAACCCGACGAACCGAAGAAGCGGTTGTAAATGTCGTCGATGGAGCCGAACGAACCGGGCCAAGCTGCGGTCATGTCCACACCTCGTCGTCTGTCTGCGCCGCGCCCGCGGCGCGCTGCCAGGGCATGGACGGCGCTGCGCCGAGCGTCAACACCGTCGCGGGTAGTGCTCAGCCAGATGACCGGCGAATCTTCGGCTACGTCGCGTCATCGGCGACTCGACGGCCGCTCGACACGCCGCCGAGGTGGTACCGACCGTTCCGAAACGGTCGGATTCCACGGTACTCCACCCCGCAAGCCGCCCGCGGCCGTCGCAACCGGCCACCGTCACGATTCGGGCAAATTGTCGGCGACCATCCGCGACGCATACCGGCCGATCGGCCTGCCCGGTGCGACAACGAGAACGCATACCCACCAACCAGCTCACCCCGGCACCAGCCACCACACCTCACCCCGGCACAGCCACCACACCTCATCCCGGCGCAGCCACCACACCTCATCCCGGCACGCTCTTGGCCGGGATCCACACTCGCCGATGGATTCCGGCACAAGCACGCCGGAACGACAGCGAGGCCGTCCGCGCGCTCGAGCGGCTGCCGGGCGAACTTGTCGTACCCCTTTGGCATACTGTTCTCGTCGGACGCCGATCCGGTTGCAACACAAGGTAATCCGCAACCAAAAGGGAAGGCGTGTAATCATGTCCGAGTCATACTCGTCGACGTCCGGCGGCGGTGCTGGCGATCAGCTGGAAACAGAGATCGCCCGGCATCGGGAGTTGCTGCGAAGCGCCGTCGCGGAGCACTGGCGGCGGGTGGACGTGCGGTTGCGGTTCGCCGACCCGGCGGTGCAACGCCTGCTGGTGAAGCAGACCGAGCGGCTCGTCGACGGTCTGATGATCGACGCCGAGCAGCACCGTGACCTCGACGTGGACGCCTACCGGGCGGTGCGCGACGGGGCACCGCTGCGCTACGACGCGCGGCGCAGGCGGTTCGTCGCACAGCGTGGTCGCCGGGTGATCCTGATCCGCCCCGACGGCCAGGAGCGGCGGCTGGGCATCATCGCCCGGCTGGCGGCCGACGGCGTGGACGTGGAGCAGATCCTCACCGTAGCTACGGTGGTGATCTCCCACCCCGTGTTCCCGGGCGCGGCGCCCGCCCGGGGCCCGCGTCGTGACGACCCGTTCCGGCAGGCGCACAGCCGGGCCACCATGGAACGGTGAGCCACTGCCGGTCCGGGCGCGCACCGTCCATTCGGTGCGGCACATGCTGCCGCACCGAATGGGCGAATGCCGACGGCTGGCGGCCACGCGGTCTACGAAACCGGCCCGCCTACTTCTGTTTTCGCTGCGCGGCCGCCGATTCCGTAGGCACGACCGGCGCCGCGTCCAGCCGCCGGTGCACCACGTGCTGCTGCACGTAGGTCCAGGTATTGCTGGTGGCGAAGTACACCAGGATGCCCAGCGGCATCACCAGGCCCGCGACCACGGTGCCGAGCGGGAACACCCACAGCATCATCCAGTTGATCACCCGCGTCTGCTGGGTGGTCTCCGTTTGCCGGGCGATCGATGCGCGAGCGGTGCAGTGCGTGGCGACGGCGGCGACCAGTACCAGCGGAATCGCCACCAGCGCAACGGCAGTCAGCGATTCGCCCGCCGTGGCCAGCGTGCTCGACAGGGGCGCCGCGAACAGCTTCGCCTGCAGGAACGACTGCACCTGGTCCGGCGAAAACACATAGTTTCCGGTGGCGGCGTTCTCGGTGGCGGTCATCGGCGTCGAATCGCCGAAGAACGGCAAGTTCGAGCCCGCGCCCGTGCGGTCGAACGACCGCAGCACATGGAACAAGCCCAGAAACAGCAGCAACTGCGCGACCACCGGCAGGCATCCGCGCGCCAGGCTGAAATTGTGCTCCTGCTGAAGTTTTCGCGTCTCGGCCAGCAGTTTCTCGCGGTCGTCGGCATGCTTGGCCTGTAGCTCCCGCAGCTGCGGCTGCAGCACGGCCATGGTCCGGGAGAAACGCACCTGCGCCAGGAACGGCCGATACAGCGCCGCCCGCAGCGTCACGACGAGGAAGACGATGGCCAGTACCCAGGCTAGGCCGCTGGCGGCGCCGAGGGCGCTGGCGAATCCAGTGTGCCACAACCACAGCACGGCGGATACGGGGTAATACACGAAATCGAGCATGGGAAAGCACCTCACTGTGAGGCACCCGCGAACGGGCGAAAAGGGAAGGGGTTCAGCGAAATCGCCGACCACGCACTACCGCGCGGTCAGACCCCGTACCCCGGTGCCCTGGGCCGTGCCCGGCCCGCCGCATCCGGATTGCTCTGACGCAGAAAAGATCCCCGCCGTCTGCGCTGCGCGGAAGCCGGCGGCCCCGCGTGCACCGCCACCGGCACCAGCGCGACCCGCGCCGTATGCGCCGCCACCACGGCCAACGCCACAACAGCGGCCGCACCCACCGCCACCAGCGAATTCGGCTCGCCGACCGGCATGGCAACCGCCGCCACCGCGGACACGACCAGCGCGCACACCAACAGCGCGGCCGTTCGAATCCGGGTCACCATGCCGACCAGCGTACCGGCCGCGCACCCCGGCATGCGGTAACGGCTCACTTTCGTATTCCCGGCATGCGGTCACGGTTCCCTGCCGTGCTCCCGGCGTGCGGTAACAGCTCACCGCCGTGCTCCCGGCGTGCGGTCACGGCTCTCTGCTGTGCTGCCGGCGTGCGGTAATAGCTCAGTGCGTATTCCCGCCATGCGGTAATGGCTCAGTGCGTATTCCCCGCGTGCTCTTGGCCGGGATCCATTTCCTGCCGCGGAGGGTTCCGGCCAAAAGCGTGCCGGAATGACGATAGGGCCGACTAGGTTCTGTCTCGAAGTGGTGAGGGCGGGCCTGTGGCCCGCCCTCACGTGTGCCGGAGCCATTGGTTGATGACAGCGATGTGGACGGTGGCCTGGTAACGGACGCAGAGTTTGTCGAATCTGGTGGCGACGGCCCGATGCTGTTTGAGCTGATTGATACCTCGCTCGACCGCGTTGCGGTCGCGGTAGATCACCGGATCGAACGCTGGCGGGCGGCCACCGGCACTGCCACGGCGCCGCCGGTGCGCGGCTTGGTCCGCCGGGACCGGGATGGTCGCGGCAATCCTATGGCGGCGCAACCATTCCCGGTTGCCGCGACTGGAATACGCCTTGTCGGCCAGCACCCGCGCTGGCCGCACCCGCGCCCGCCCACCACCATGTTTGCCCACCGCGATCGCGTCCAGCACTGCCGTCATCTGCGGGTTGTCTCCTGTTTGGCCGGGTGTGATCAGTACCGACAACACCCGGCAGCCCTGCTCACACGCCAGATGCAGCTTGCTGGTCCAGCCACCCCGTGAACGCCCCAGTCCGTGATCGACCGGCTCGCTCTCGCCGGGGCCGGCGGGTGGTTCGGCCTGGCGGTCGCCCTCGCGACGGGCACCGGCAGCATGCGGGTGCGCCCGGGTGATCGTGGAATCAACACTGACCTGCCAGTCGATCACCCCAGCGGCATCGGCCAGCATCTGCAACGAGGTCACGATCGCCGTCCACGCCCCGGCCCGCTGCCAGCGCCGGAACAGCCCATAGACCGCTTGCCAGGACCCGTACTCGGCCGGCACGTCCCGCCACGGTGAACCGACCCGAGTCCGCCACCGAATCCCGTCGATGAGTTGCCGCTTGGTCCACTTCGGCGGGCGTCCCGCCTTCTTGCCGCAGGGCAGCAACGGCTCCAACCGTGCCCACTGGGCATCGGTCAGATCCGCTCGCCCCGCCACCGCTACGCTGGTCAACGAGGTCTCCGGTAGTACTCCGGTTTTTCTTGGTCGCTAAGACCGTGTCTCATGTCGCTGATTTCGCCTTCGTGAGTTTCTTGTAGCAGGTGAGTGCGGCG